>PKWR01000151.1 GCA_003133285.1 Coriobacteriia bacterium | reverse complement strand
ATGCCGAGGACATCTCGCGCCTGGGCCGCTCGACGCAGGGTGTGAAGGTCATGAACGTCGGGGACGCGGACCGCGTGGTCGCCATCGCGCGCGTCACGGCCGGCAAGAAGAAGAAGAAAGCCGTGCCCGAAGGACAGCAGGTGCTCGTCGAGGACGACACGAGGCCGCCCGGCATGGACGNNAACGCCACGGCAGTGCTCGAACCGACTCTCGGAAGTGCACATATTTGCCATACCGACCAGCCGAATCGCTTGCGATGTCGGTATGGACGGGTAAGATGGGGGAAGCATGCAGGGGATGAGCGCATGGCTTGTTAGGGGGGCGCAGGGGCTTCGTGGCCTTTCCGCGCCTTGTCAGCGCTCAGCGGGAGGTGGTCGTTCGCCGACATAGTGGGAGAGGCGTTCGACCCATGGGCGCGTTCAGTTCGGTTCAACAGTCGAGGGATTTACGAGGGGAGTGAAGCACGTGAAATTGCACAGCAAGAAGACCAAATGGTCGAAGGTAAGCGCTCTGCTCGTCGTGAGCACTGCGCTGATCGTCGGCCTCGGCGCCGCCTTGGCATACGGTGCATTCTCTACAACGCCGCCGACGTCGCTTGTCGCGACCGACACTCAGGTGGGCAACCAGGTGCTCCTGACGTGGAACGGCGGACCCGGAGACTACGAGTACTCATACAAGCTGGCGAGCGCCGGTGACGGGTCATACGTCGCCTCCACCACCGTCGTGGGCACCACCACGGTGACCGTGACGAACCCCGCGCTGCTCAACGGAACGCAATACGTGTTCCGGGTCGGGAACGGCACCAACGTCACGGTGTCGGCCCCGATCGCGCCGAGCGACCACACCGCCCCTGTTGCCGCGCTGGTCGTGTTCCCCGCGGCCAACCCGGCCGGCTGGTACAGCGCCGTCCCGACGTACACGATCACCGCAGTCGATCCGTCGGGCATCTCGAAGTACGAGGCGCAGATCGACGGAACCGGCAGCCCCACCGTCGTTGCCAACGGCGGACCGGTCGGAGTCGGCTCAGGCTCACCGGTACTGATCGCGGGCACCCACACGCTCTACTACCGCGCGACTGACGCCGCCGCATCCCTGAATGTGGGCGCGTGGGCCTCCCAGACCTTCAAGATCGACCTGACCAAGCCGACGGTCGTTCTCACCCACACGGAGGCTGCGGCCTCCTCCGGCTGGTACACCACGGTGCCGACGATGACCCTCACCCCGGCTGACACCGGCGGCTCGGGCATCGCTTCGACGAGCTACCAGTGGAACGCCCTCACGCCGACGGTCGTCGCCACTGACGCGGCCCAGGTCTTCCTGGCTCCGCAGGGCAGCAACGTGCTGACCTACTCGTCCCTCGACGTTGCCGGTAACCAGTCGGACATCGCGAGCACGACCGTCAAGGTCGACTCCGTGAAGCCGAGCGTGCCCGGCACGCCGACCGCAGTAGCGGCCTTGGGCGGCACCATCAAGGTGACGTTCCCGGCAGCGACCGATACTGTTCCCGGCTCGGGCGTCTCGACCTACACGGTCCAGTCCTCGCTCGATACGTCGTTCAGCGCGCCTGTTCTCGAGGGCACCATCACCACAACGACGCTGACCACGGGCTCGTACCCCGAGGGCACCATGCTGTACTTCCGCGTGAAGGCATTCGACGTGGCCAGCAACGAGTCGACCTGGTCGGTCACCTCTGCTGTCGTCACCGCTGACGTCAACGCGCCGGTCATAACGGTTCTTCCGGTCAGCAGCAGTGCGTGGACGACACCGTCGATCAACGCGACGATCAGCATCGTTTCGACGAACACCGGCCTCGCGTTTGTCAACTACCAGGTCACCAAGACCGGTACCACGACGCCGTCGGTCAACACGACCCTCACGGCGGTCGACACCACGCAGGTCGTCGTGGCGATCCCCGAGGGCGCCTACACGCTGACGGTCACCGCAAAGGACCTCGCCGGCAACGTAGCCACTCCGGTGACGAAGGTGTACACGACCGACTCGCATGCGCCGGTCACGGTCATCGACCACACCGTTCCTGCTGCGGCCGATGGTGCAGGCGGCACGTGGGCGTCGTTCCCGACGGTCACCCTTAAGGCGACTGACGTTGCCTACGGCGCCGTGATCGATATCAAGTACAAGTGGGACAACGGCACCACGGTGACCGTTGCTGCCAGCAGCACGGTCGACGTACCTGCCCCGTCGGTTGCGGGCACACGTACGCTGACGTACTGGGCGCAGGATGCGGCCGGCAACATCGAGGCCGTCCACACGCAGAGCTACTTCATCGACCTGCTCCAGCCGGTCGTCACGATGAACCTCACCGGTACGCCGAATGGCGCGGGATGGCTCTCGAGCCAGGCGACCATGACCATCACAGCGACGACCAGCCCTGCGGGCAAGCCGATCGCGAACATCTTCTACAAGTACGACAGCGCGTCCACATGGACGACGTACACGGTCGGCGCGACGGGCTTCCCCGTCATCGAGGGCAGTCACACGTTGACCGCCTACGCCGTCGACGCGAGCAGCACCGCTGGTCTCGCCAAGACCGTGTCGTACAAGCTGGATCTCACCAAGCCGGTTATCGATCCGACCACGGTGGTCGTCCATAGCGCCACCGCCACGGTAGCCATCGGCGTCACAGAAGCCGGCTCAGGCGTGGCCTCAGGCGTGATGACCAGGCCTGGTGAATCCGCCACTGTGACCACGTCGACCGCCGGACTGAACGGCAAGTTCATCATGCCGTGGGCCGTCGGTGACAACTTGGTCCTGGTGACCGCGACGGACGTCGCAGGCAACTCGTCGGTAGCGGGCGGGACGTACGTCCACGTCAGCTACCTCCCGACCTACGCCATCACGATCACGACGCCCACCAACGGCACGATCACCGGCCCGACGAGCGCGGACTACGGCACCAACGCCGTGTACACGATCACGCCGGCCGCTGGCTATCACGTCGTTGGCGTCACCGACAACGGTGTCGCACAGGGCGCTCTCGCGTCCTACACGGTGTTCAACGTCCAGGGGACCCACACGATCGCCGCCACGTTCGCGGCGGATGTGGCCGCCAACTGGACCCTCACCGGCACCGCCGGCAGCAACGGCACCCTGTCCTTGCTGGGCACGCAGACCTTTGCCGCCAACACGCCCGTGACCGTCGTCGTCTCTGCGAACGCCGGCTACCACGTCGCTGACGTTCTGGTCGACGGTACCTCGGTGGGTGCGGTCTCCTCGAAGACTCTCGTCTTCGCGAGCGGCAGCCACACGATCTCCGCGACGTTCGCGGCGAACCCGGCCTCCACGTTCACGATCACAGGTTCCGCTGGCGCCCATGGGGCGATCATCGGTGCGACCGATGTGCTCGCGGGCAGCGACCTGACGGTCGGCATCCAGGCTGACGCCGGCTACCACATCGCCAACGTCAGCGTCGACGGTGTCTCCAAGGGCGTTGTGAGCAGCTTCACGTTCCTCAACGTGACCGCTGACCACACGATCTCCGCGACCTTCGCGGTCAACACGGCGACCACCTTCACCATCACCGGTTCCGCAGGCACCGGCGGCTCGCTGTCCATCAGCGGCGCCACCGTGGTCGAAGGCGGAAGCAACCTGACGGTCGGCGTCACGCCCGATACCGGGTATGAGATCGTCAGCGTCACGGTCGATGGCGTTGCCAAGCCGCTTGGTGCCGTCACCTTCACGAACATCGCAGCGAACCACACGGTCTCGGCGACATTCGCGCTGAAGAAGATCGCGACGAAGCTGACGATCAACGCGAACCCCATAACCAGGCGGCTCGGGCTCTCGGCTCACTTCTTCGGCGTGATCGCGCCGAACATGCCGGACCGCACGCCCATCCGCCTCATGGTGAGGAAGTCCGGACAGCTCAGGTGGACCAATGTCGTGCCGTACGTGCGCACCTTCGGCGGCTACCACTGGTCCTTCTACTACCATCCCAACACCCGCGGCACCTACTACTTCAAGGTGTACTTCGCCGGCAACGCGCAGTACTTGGGAACCACCTCCAGGACCATCACCCTTCACTGGAAGTAACCCTGCGGTAGCCGCGTCTCGCACGACCGGAGACCGGGTGTGAACAAGGAGCCCGGAGGCGAAAGCCTCCGGGCTCCTCTGTGTTTGCACGAGGGCGAGATCAAAAGGGGATCATCGGCGCCCGCTGACAAGCAGAAGCGGGGTCAGCCGCGGCTGTGCTCCGCGCGCCGCAGGACGAAGACCGCCTCGTCCGCGAGGAGGTTGGGCGCGACCCGAACGAGGCGCGGGCGCCCGTCGTCGCGGCCGACGAACGCGATCTCCCGCTCGATGACGGCACCGCAGTCGGCGCAGAAGTCGCGGAAGTCCGCAATGGTCGTGTGGTGGATGTTCGGGGTGTCGTACCAGGAGTACGGGATGGCGTCCGACACCGGCATCCGCCCGCGCAGAGCGAGGTGGGCGCGGATCTTCCAGTGCCCGAAGTTCGGGAACGACACCACGCTCCGGTGACCGACGCGCAGCATCTCGGTGAGAACCAGCCGGGGACGTTTCACGACCTGCAGCGTCTGCGACAGGATCACCACGTCGAAACGGTCGTCCGGGACGTCCGCCAGCCCCTCGTCCAGGTCGCCCTGGTAGACGGGGACGTCCCGCTCGATGCAGCGGGCGATGTCGTCGAGGTCGATCTCGACGCCGCGGACCTCAGCACCGCGCTCCTCACGGAGGCGTGCGAGCAGGGCGCCGTCGCCGCAACCCAGGTCGAGGACGCGTGCGCCCTGCGGCACGAGGTCGGCGATGAAGCGCTGGTCCGCGCGGAGCAGCTCACGAGGGGTCATCTACTCCGCCTCCCCGGCCGGCGAGACGCGCCGCAACCCGTTGGCGAGGAACGGCGCGATGAGCTTGTGCTGCGCTTCGGGCTCCAGCAGGAACGCGTCGTGCCCGTAGGCGCTCGGGATCTCGGCGAACGTGACCTCGCTCGCGTTCTCGCGCAGGGCTGCCACCAGTTCACGCGAGCGGGCTGTCGAGAAGAGCCAGTCGCTCGAGAACGACAGGACGAGAAACCGCGCGCTCACCCCTCGCAGGGCGTCGGCCAGTGACGGCGCGTCGCCCTGCAGGTCGAAGTAGTCCATCGCCTTCGTCATGTAGAGGTAGGTGTTGGCGTCGAAGCGCTCCACGAACCGCGCGCCCTGGTAGGCGAGATAGCTCTCCACCTGGAACTCGGAGACGAAGTCGTAGGCGTAGTCGGCGCTGGCTTGCAGGCGGCGTCCGAACTTCTTGTGCATGGACTCGTCCGAGAGGTACGTGATGTGCCCGATCATGCGGGCGATGCCCAGACCCGACTCCGGCTGGGACTCCTCGGCGTAGTAATGCCCCCCGGCGAAGTCGGGGTCCTCGAGGATCGCGCGCCGTCCGACCTCGTTGAAGGCGATCGCCTGCGGTCCGAGCCGCCAGGTCGTCGCGTCCGCGACGACGGACCCGACCCGTTCGGGATAGCGCTTCGCCCACGCGAGCGCCTGCATGCCGCCCATGGAGCCGCCGACGACGGCGAGCAGCCGGTGCACGCCGATCGCTTGGAGCAGGCGCGCCTGGACGTCGACCATGTCCTCGATCGTGACCATCGGGAAGCGGAGGCCCCAAGGGAGCCCGGTTGCCGGATCGATGGAGCTGGGGCCCGTGGTACCGGAGCAGCCACCCAGCACGTTGCAGCACACCACGAAGAAGCGCTCGGTGTCGATCGCCTTGCCCGGGCCGACCATGACGTCCCACCAGCCGGGCTGGGCGGTCTCCGCATCCTCCCCGGGGCGAAGGCCGGCAAGGTGGCTGTCACCGGACAGGGCATGGCAGACGAGAACGGCGTTGGAGCCGTTCTCGTCGAGGCGTCCCCAGGTCTCGTACGCGACCTGCACGCCTTCAAGGGTCCGCCCGCTCGCGAGGGTGATGACGCCGTCGAGCGCGAGCGTCTTCGTTTCCGAGACGCCCGCGCTCGCGGTCTCATCCCACGGCCGACGGACGATGTCCGTCGAGTCCATGGCTACACCTCCAAAAGCGCCTGGTCGAGGTCGGCGATGATGTCGTCGATGCTCTCGATGCCGACCGACAGACGCACGAAGTCGGGGCCGATCCCTGCGCGCACGAGTTCCTCGTCGGAGAGCTGCGAGTGTGTCGTGCTTGCCGGGTGAATGATAAGCGATTTCGCATCTCCCACATTGGCGAGGTGTGAGAACAGCTTGACGTTGTCGATAAGCGTCGTGCCTGCGTCGGCGCCGCCCTTCACGCCGAACACGACCACGCCGCCGTAGAGGCCATGGCTGAGGAACTTGTCGGCATTCGCCTTCGTCGGGTGGTTCTCAAGACCGGGGTACGTGACCCACGCGACCTTCGGATGCGCCTGCAGGTGGCGGGCGACAGCCAGGGCGTTGGTGCTGTGACGCTCGACGCGCAGGGACAGCGTCTCGACGCCGAGCAGGATCTGCTGGGCGTTGAACGGAGAGAGTGTGGGCCCGATGTCACGCAGCAGCTGGGTGCGCAGCCTGAGGCCGAATGCCGCGTTGCCGAGCCCCGGGAAGTCGCCGAACGTCTCCCAGAACCTGAGGCCGTTGTAGGAGGCGTCAGGCTCCGTGAACTGCGGGAAGCGCCCGTTGCCCCAGTCGAAGTTGCCGCCGTCGATGACCACGCCGCCGAGCGAGGTGCCGTGGCCGCCGATCCACTTCGTCAGCGACTCGATGACGACAGCGGCGCCGTACTCGATCGGTCGGGTCAGGTAGGGCGTGGCGAACGTGTTGTCGACCACCAGCGGCACGCCGAGGGCGCGGCCCGCGTCAGCCAGGCCCTTGATGTTCGGCACGTCGAGACGCGGGTTGCCGATCGTCTCGACATACCAGGCCTTGGTGGTGTCGTCCGTCGCGTCGATGAAGCCCTGGATGTCGGTGGGCTCGACGAAGCTCACCGTGATGCCGAGGCGCTTGAACGTGTGCAGGAAGATGTTCCAGGTGCCGCCGTAGAGCGAGGTGGAGGCGACGATGGAATCGCCGGAGCCCGCGAGGTTGAGCAGCGCGAGGTTCTCTGCGGCGTGACCGGAGGCGACGGCGACGGCGTGGGTGCCGCCGTGGAGCGCCACCAGCCGCTCCTCCAGTACAGCGGTGGTCGGGTTGTTGATGCGGCCGTAGACATTGCCGAACTCGCGCAGGCCGAACAGGTTCGCGGCGTGTTCGGCGCTCTTGAAGTTGTACGCGACGGTCTGGTAGATCGGCACCGCGCGCGACCCGGTGGTGGGGTCTGCCGAAGCGCCGGCGTGGACTGCGCGGGTGTCGAAACCGGGGTGGGTCGAGTCGCTCATGGTGTCCTTCTTTCCTGATCGTGTGAGGCGTGGCGTCGAGTGGATTCGCCGCTTCCCGTTCGGGAGATGTGCGCGACGGCTGGGCCGCCCGGTTCTATGCGCGTTCGCGCACGGATCCGGGCCGGGTCATCAGCATGTCCATCGCCATTGCCGACACGTTCAGACGGACCATGGGGATCTCGTTCCACCTCCTGTTCGTGATACCGGCCCCACAAGAGCGCGGGGCATCGTGTACGCGTGATGCCGACGGCAGAGCCGTCAGTGAAACGAACTCTAGCACACGGCGCCAACGAGAATCACGCACCGGAGTGGTGCGCTGGGTGCCATATCCGATACTAGCGGGCGACTCGTGCGCGGATCGGCGCCGCTCATGCACGTGCGCCGCGGCGTCATGCGGTACTGTGGTGGGCACCCGAGACGAGGAGGAGGCCGCCGTGATAGAACGCTCCCGGCGGGCTCTCCGATCGACCGTGTCGGACTACGCCGCCGCCATCGCCAAGTTCACGCGCAACGCGCGCCTGTTCCTTGCCGCTCTCGGCATCCAGTCGCTCGGCATCGGCATCCTCGTCACGATCTTCGCGCTCTACGTGAAGGGCGCCGGCCTCTCGGAGGCCGTCGTGGGGGACGTGGAAGGGTCGCTCGCGCTGGCCGCCGCCGCCGTCTGCCTTCTCGCGCCCCCGCTCATCGCGGTGTTCGGCTACCGCCGCCTCCTCATCGTCGCCGCGACCCTCTACGGCGTCGCCCGCCTCGGCCAGGCGGGGTTGCCGGAGGCCGGCGTGCTGCTCGCGTTCGGCGCCATGTACGGTTCGGGAGACGGCATCATGCAGGCGGCGCCGGTCTCGTTCCTCGCGGAGAACAGCACGCCCTTCGAGCGCAGCCATCTCTACACGGCCGACCTGTTCGTCCGGGTGATGGGCGGCATGGTCGGCGGGCTGATCGGCGGGGTGTTGCCCTCGCTGCTCGCCGGAGCGCTCGGGGAGGTCGGCTCGTATCGCGCGACCGTCGCCGTCGCCGGCGTACTGTTCCTCGTATCGGCGGTCCCGCTGCTGATGATGCGCGAGGCGCTCGGGCATCCTCGGCATGCCTTCAAGCACTATCTCGAGACCGTCCGCGGGTTCCGGTCGTGGGCCCACGTCGGCCGCCTGCTGGTACCGCAGGTGCTGATCTCGGTCGGGGCGGGGCTGATCATCCCGTTCCTGTCGCTGTACCTGCGACGGCAGTTGAACGCGTCGATCGGCGAGATCGGCATCATCCAGGGCGTGTCCCAGCTCGCGATGGGCTTCGCCGCTCTGGGCGCCCCGCTGCTGGCCCGGCGCTTCGGGACGGTGCGCGCCACGGCACTCGCCGAGGCCGCCAGCATCCCGTTCCTCGCCGCGATCCCGTTCATCACGAGCCTCCCGGTGGCGGCGCTCGTCTTCTGGCTCCGCGGAGCGTTCATGAACATGTCGTGGCCCAGCTGGAACCAGTACACGATGGAGCACGTCCCGGGACGCGAGCGGGCCATCGTCGCCGGGATGGTCTCGTTCGGCTACAGCGTGTCCTGGCTGGCGGGCAGCGCGCTGGGCGGCCGCCTCATGGCCTTCTCCTACACGGTCCCCTACGCGATCGCGACCGTGCTCTATGCCGCGGGCGCGCTCGCGACCTGGCTTCTGCTCCGCCACCACGAGGAGCCGCCCGCATGGCTCGAGGCGACCTGACCGTGCCGGACGGGCGCGGACAGGATGCTACTATCGGCCGCATGAGAACACGTTCCTCGCACGCGAACCCCTCGCTGCCGGAGCCCCGCGCGCGGCTGGCGGAGCTCCAGGCCGTCATCTTCGACCTCGACGGAACGCTCATCGACACGGTCGAGCTCATCCGGGTCTCGTTCCGCCACGCCACCAAGACCGTGCTGGGAGAGGCCCTTCCCGACGAGATCACCATGGCCAACGTCGGGCAGCCGCTCACGACCCAGTTCCAGGATATGGCCCCGGGGCACGCGACCGAGCTGCTGAAGGCCTACCGCGAGTTCAACCGCGCTCACCACGACGAGATCGCGCGCGCCTATCCGGGGACGATCGAGACGTTGGCGGAGCTCGAGCGGCGCGGTGTGCCCATGGGCATCGTCACGAGCAAGGGGACCGAGTCTGCGACACGCGGCATCGAGCACTTCGGTCTCGCTCGCTTCATGAGCGCGATCGTGACCGCCGACGACGTCCTGCTGCACAAGCCTGACCCTCATCCCCTGTGCGTGGCGGCCGAGAGGATGGGCGTTGAGTTGGGGTATTGTATCTATTTGGGAGACAGCCCCCATGACGTCCAGGCCGCACTCTCGGGAGGTGCGGTCGCTGTGGCGGCGTTGTGGGGGGCTTTCAGTGCTTCAGACGTGCTCGCACCGGGCCCGGCCTTCGCGCTGGGTTCCATCACAGAACTGCCCGCTCTGCTCGACGGCGACGTCGAGCGGTTCGCGGTGAGGGGATCGGTCTAAGGGGGCCGCGCTTGTAGCGGGGCCGACATCCGACAGGAGGACGCGATGAGCAAGGGCAGGATCATCGC
>PKWR01000142.1 GCA_003133285.1 Coriobacteriia bacterium | reverse complement strand
GGCGGACGCCTGACCCGTGTGACGGTGCACTCTCTCGTCCGCGCCTATGGCGGCCGCGTGGGGCTGCAGCTCCACCCGCACACGTTGCGCCACTCGTTCGCGACACACATGCTCGAAGGGGGCGCCGACCTGCGCGCTCTGCAGGAGATGCTGGGCCACGCGGACATCTCGACGACCCAGATCTACACCCACGTGGACCGCTCGCATCTGCGCGAGGAGTACCTCTCCACGCATCCGCGCGCCCGTCTTCGGCCCCTGCAAGGCCGCTGATCGTCGAAGCGCGCGCGGCCCGCGCGGTCCGCGCGGTCAGCCGTGCTCCGACGCCCCCTCCCGCTCGCCATCCCGTGCCCACTTTCTGCTGGCACGGAGCGCGAGAAGCGATACCATGATGGATAGAGATCCGATGTCTTTGAATAGGGGAGGGTGGTAGGTGTGAAGAGAAGTCTCCGCACGACTTGCGCGATGTTCGTCGTCTTCGCGATGGCGACCATGGTGCTCGGGGGTTGCGCGTCGACGAGCACTCCGACAAGCAGCACGACCGGTACGACTCCGCCTGCGTCAACGTTCAAGACGGCAATGGTCACCGACATCGGCGGCCTGGGCGACAAGTCGTTCAACGACCTGAGCTGGGCCGGTCTGGAGAAGGCCAAGGCCGACCTCGCCGTCGAGACCAAGGTCCTGTCCTCGAAGTCGATCGCTGACTATGAGACCAACCTGACCAACCTCGCCGACGCCGGCTACAGCCCGATCTTTGCGGTCGGGTTCCTGATGACGGACGCCGTGAGCAAGATCGCGTCGACCACGCCGGACACCAACTTCGGCGGCATCGACATCTTCTTCACGAACCCGCCGAAGAACGTCGTGGGCCTGAACTTCAAAGAGCAGGAGGCCGGCTACCTCGCCGGCGTCGCCGCTGGTCTTTCGACCAAGGCTTCCTTCGACGCTCGCCTGAACACCAAGAACATCATCGGCTTCGTCGGCGGCATGCCGATCCCGCCGGTGCAGCGCTACGAGGCGGGCTTCGTAGCCGGCGCCAAGTCGGTCAACCCGACGGTCAAGGTCATCTCGCTGTACGCGGGCAAGTTCGATGACCAGGCCAAGGGCAAGGAACTCGGCCTGTCTCTGATCTCCCAGGGCGCGGACGTCGTGTTCGCCGCCGCCGGCCAGACCGGCATCGGCACCTTCACGGCATGCCAGGAGTCCAAGAAGGCGCTGTTCATCGGCGTCGACTCCGACCAGTTCCTGACGCTGACGAACCCCGGCGACACGATCCTGACCTCCGCGGTCAAGCGCATCGATGTCGCGGTGTTCTCGGTCGTCAAGCAGGCCAAGGACGGCGCGTTCCCCGGCGGCCAGAACCTCTCGTTCGGTCTGGCTGACGACGGCGTCGGCATCGCCCCGTACCACGACTTCGACGCCAAGATCCCGCAGGCGATCAAGGACGCGGTCGACAAGGCCATCGCGGACATCAAGGCCGGCACGGTCACGGTCCCGGAGACGCTCAAGTAACTCGTCTCTTCTCGACGCGACCGCGGTCAGCCGCGATGATAGGGGCGGCCGGTGCGAGCCGGCCGCCCCTTTCGCGCGCAGGGACGATCCGAACGCAAGAGCAACGGAAGGAACGAGGAGATGCCGGTCCTCGAACTGCGCGAGATCACGAAGGTCTTCCCCGGAGTCCGGGCGAACGACCGCGTCTCGCTGGTACTCGAACGCGGTGAGATCGTGGCGCTGCTCGGCGAGAACGGCGCGGGCAAGTCGACGCTCATGAACGTCGTCTACGGCCTGCTCGCACCCGATGGCGGCGAGATCCTCGTCGACGGGAAGCCGGTGCGCATCCGGACGCCGCGCGAGGCTATCGATCTCGGCATCGGCATGGTGCATCAGCACTTCATGCTGGTCCAGACGCTCACCGTCACCGAGAACATCATCATGGGCCACGAGCCCTCGCGCTTCGGCGTCATCGACTTCGCCACGGCGCGCGCCAAGGTCCGGGAGCTGTCGCTGCGTTACGGCCTCAAGGTGGATCCCGGCGCGCGCGTCGCGGATCTCTCGGTCGGGATGCAGCAGCGTGTGGAGATCTTGAAGGCGCTCTACCAGGGCGCGCGCATCCTCATCCTCGACGAGCCGACCGCGGTGCTGTCCCCGCAGGAGGTCGGCGAGCTGTTCGGGGTCGTGCGCTCGCTCGTGACCGAAGGGCTCTCGGTGGTGCTGATCACCCACAAGCTCGACGAGGTCATGGGTGCGGCCGACCGCGTCGTCGTCATGCGTGACGGCCGTGTCGTGGGGGAGACCACCCCGGCCAAGACCGACCAGGTCGGCCTGGCGCGCATGATGGTCGGCCGTGACGTCGTGCTCACGGTCGAGCGGACGCCCGCCCGCCCCGGTGAGACGGTGCTCGAGGTCCGCGACCTGGTCGTGCTCGACGAGCGCAGGCTCGAGGCGCTGAAGGGCGTCGGCCTGACGGTCCACGCGGGCGAGATCGTCGGGATCGCCGGGGTCGACGGCAACGGCCAGACCCAGCTCGTCGAGGCGATCGTCGGGCTGAAGAGGCCCCAGAGCGGATCGATATCACTACGCGACAAGGACATCACGCACGCGGCCCCGCGGGCGACCATCCATGCCGGCGTCTCTCACGTGCCGGAGGACCGCCAGCGTCGCGGGCTCGTGCTCGAGTTCGACCTGGCCGAGAACCTGATCCTTGGCGACCAGAGGGACGCGCCGTACGCGCGTGCCGGGATCATGCGGACCCGCGTGATCGACGAGGCGGCCCGAAAGCGCATCGGTGACTACGACGTGCGCACGCCTTCCATCCGCGTCCTGGCGGGCAACCTGTCGGGCGGCAACCAGCAGAAGCTGGTGCTCGCCCGCGAGATGGGCCGCGACCCGGACCTCCTCGTGGCTGCGCAGCCGACCCGTGGGCTCGACGTCGGTGCCATCGAATTCGTCCACCGGCGCATCCTGACAGAGCGCGATGGCGGCAAGGCCGTCCTGCTCGTGAGCATGGAACTCGAGGAGATCATGTCGCTGTCCGACCGCATCCTGGTCATGTACGAAGGCCGCATCGCCGCCGAGTTCGCGGCGGGTGAGGCCGACGCGGAGCGGATCGGCTTCTTCATGACCGGCGGGTCGAAGAAGGACCATGCGCCGGCACCGCAGGCAGGGACCGCTGTGGCGGGAGGGGGTGGCCTGTGAGCGAGACCCACGAGGCGCCGGTCGTCCGCGAGAATCTGTGGATGAAGGTTTTGCGGACCGCCGGAGTGCCGCTGCTCTCGGTCGTGCTCGCGATGGCCATCGGCTCGATCATCATCGCGGCGTCGGGCAAGGACCCGGTGCTCGCGTTCGGTGCGCTGCTCAAGGGCGCGTTCGGGAGTCCGGAGCAGTGGCAGATCGGCAACTTCAGGGCGTTCGGCGACACGATCAGCAGGGCGACGCCGCTCGCCTTCGCCGGCCTGGCGATCGCGTTCGGCTTCCGGGCCAACCTGTTCAACATCGGGGCGAACGGCCAGCTGCTTCTCGGCGCCGTGACCGCCGCGTTCCTGGGACTCGTGCTGGGCGGGCAGCCGACGTGGGTCGCCATCCCGCTCATCCTCATCGGGGCCGCGCTGGCCGGGGCGGCATGGGCGTTCATACCCGCCATCCTGAAAGCAAAGGTCGGCGCTCATGAGGTCATCACCACGATGATGTTCTCGTGGATCGCGCTCTACCTGACCTCCTGGATCATCTCCGGTCCTCTGAAAGACGCGGCCGGCAACTCGCAGACGCCGATGCTGCCCCAGGCGGTGTGGTTGCCGACCATGGACCAGCTTCTCCCCGCCGTCTTCCGGACGCCGGTGCGCGCCCATCTCGGCTTCATCATCGCCGTGGGGCTTGCCGTGCTGGTGTGGTGGATCTTGAAGAAGACGACGCTGGGCTATGGTGTCCGCGCCGTCGGATTCAACCAGTGGGCCGCCCAGAACGGCGGGATCTCCATCGCCATCACGACCGTCTACGCCCTGTGCATCTCAGGAGCTCTCGCGGGTCTGGCCGGCGCGTCGGAGGTCCTCGGCGTCCAGCACCGGATGTTCGACGAGGTGTCCGCGGGCTCCGGGTTCGGTTTCACCGGCATCGCGGTCGCGCTGCTCGCCAAGAACCACCCGATCGCCGTCATCTTCTCCGCGATCCTGTTCGGAGCGCTCTCGGCCGGGGCGGGCATGATGCAGCTCACGGCCAACGTCCCGGACAAGATCATCATGATCGTGCAGGCACTCATCATCTTCTTCGTGGGCGCCGAGACGGTCATCACCTGGTTCATCAAGCGCCGTCAGAAGCTCGCTCTCGAGAGGGAGGGGGACTCCGATGTGGCTTAGCTTCCTCACCCCGGACCTGTTCGCGTCCGCTATCCGCATGGCGACTCCACTCGCCCTCGCCGCGATCGGTGGGACCATCTGCGAGCGGTCGGGCGTGGTCAACATCGCGCTCGAGGGCATGATGCTCGTCGGCGCGTTCTTCGGTGTCGTCGTGACGCTCGCGACCGGCAACGTGTGGCTCGGCGTCGTCGCGGCCATCGTGGCAGGCGTCCTTCTGTCCGCGATCCACGCGTTCGCGTCCGTGACGCTGCGCATGGACCAGGTCGTCTCGGGCACGGCGCTCAACATCCTCGCGCTCGGGCTCACCGGCTTCCTGATGGAGGTCATCTACGGGCATCCCGGCGCGACCAACGGGATCGCGCACAAGATCGGTCCGGTGTTCAACTTCCCCACGGGCGGCACCGGCGTGCTCGCCACCATCTGGTCGTGGGTCGACCAGATCGTCTTCAGCTACACCCCGATCGTCTACGTCGCGATCATCATCGCCATCGTCGCGCAGTGGGCGATGTACCGTACCCGCTGGGGCCTGCGCCTTCGCGCGCTCGGCGAGCATCCACGCGCGGCGGACACCGTGGGCGTCCGCGTACAGGCGGGCCGCTACGTGGCGGTCCTGATCTCCGGCGCGCTTGGCGGGCTGGCGGGCGCCAACCTCACGCTCGAGCAGGTGGGCGTGTTCAGCGACAACATGACGAGCGGGCGCGGCTTCATCGCGCTGGCGGCCAACATCTTCGGGCGCTGGACGCCGGTCGGCAGCTATCTCGCGTCGCTGCTCTTCGGCTTCGCCGAGGCGATCGAGATCAGGATGCAGTCGTTCCAGCAGGGGAACCAGATCCCCGTGCAGTTCTTCCTGATGCTTCCGTACGTGCTCGTGGTCATCGTGCTGGCGGGCTTCATGGGTCGAGCGGTGGGCCCGGCGGCGATCGGGAAGCCGTACGAAAAGGAATAGAGCGCTGAGCGGCCGGGACGACCGGACCGCNNCGGTCCGGTCGTCCCGGCCGCTAGGAGGCGTCCACGTCCTCCTCGTCGTCGCTCATCCACCGCGCGACCAGAGGCCGCAGGATGAGGATCGCGGCGAGGCCGCCGAAGACCACCAGGTCGAGGACGGTGGGGCGGAAGTCCCAGCCGCGCAGGGCCGATTCGACGACGTAGAGGACCGCGGCCGCCCCGGCGAGGAACTGCCAGGGGAGTCGCATCTCGGGCCGTAGCCGCACGGCGCTCACGAGGCGGCGGGTTCATCGGGGGCGGCGGGCTCGATCTTCGGAGCCGCCGCAAGACGGGCGCGGCGCTTCCGCACCCCGCGGGTCACGAGCCAGGCGATCAGCCCGGCGGGCAGGCCGACGAACACCAGCAGCGCGACCACGGGGCCGAGGAGCACGATCAGCGAGTTCATCGTTGCGACGAACGCGCGGATCGAGTCGGTCAGCGCGGTGGTGACGCCCCAGTCCGTCCCGGCCGGCCGCACGATGGGCTTCGGTTCCGTGAGCTCGAGGGTCACGGTCGCCCGCGCGGCCTGGCGTTCGAGGTAGGCGATCTGGGCCTGCATCGACTCGATGTCGCCCTGCACCCGGGTGAGCTCCTGCTCGACGGCGAGCATGTCCTTCACGGACGTGGCCCGGGCGAACAGCTGCCGCAACCGTGTTTGCTCCGCCTGGAGGTTGCCCAGACGGGCCTTCATGTCGACGTGTTGCTGCGTCACGTCGTCGGAGGTCTCGGACTCCGTCAGCACCTTGCCGAGTTTGGCCGCCTCTGCGACGAAGTCCGCATAGTGGTCGGACGGGACGCGGACGGTCACGTAGGCGCGCAGCGGGCCCGCGGAGGCCGAAGACGTGCTGCCGTCGGCCAAAGGCACCGGGTTCAGGTAGATCGGTTCGTCGGAGGCGGTCGCCACCTGCATCGACGAGATCTCGGCGCCGTCGCGCGCCACGAGCGCGCGGATCTTGGCGATCGCGTCGTCGACCTTCGCCGTCTCGATCAGCATGGTCTTGTTGACGACCACGAGCTGCTGCGACGAGACCGCCGAAGGCGTCGAGGCGTCCTGCCTCGACGGGCTCGTCGGCGCCGGTACTTCGGCTGTGGAGCCGGAGCCACTGGCGCCCGTCTTGGAGCCGTCGGCGATCGAAGGGGCCCCGGGCGACACCAGAGTGCTCGTGCCGGTCGACGAGACGGTGCTCTCGTTGGCGGGCGAGGAGCATGCGGCGACCAGCAGGGTCGCTGCGACCAGCGCCAGCGGGAGTGCGAGGCGCGTCAGCATCCGTCGGTTCGTCGTGCCGTTCATGATGGCTCCTTCCTTCGCGGTGCGCCGCCTTGTGGCCGCGCACCTCCCTCCACGAGCCGGATCCCACCGCAACAACAGCGAACGCCCGTCGCGCGAGGCGAGCGGGCGTCCGAGGATCGCATCTGTGATGCGGAGGCTACTCCGTCTTCTGCATCGCCCGCTCGGCCTTCTTCAAAGCGCGCGCGGCGTAGACGCCCAACGCGATCCCGATGGCGATGACGACAAAGAAGGCGAGAAGCAGGGTGTTGACCACCGCACCTGCCCAGTTGGCTGTCATTCGTTCGTTCACCTCCATGAGTGCACGTGGGTGGCGTTCGTCTCTCGGATTGTATCGGTGGCCCGAGCACGCGGCAAGCACGCGGGCCTCCTTACCGCTCATGTTCGCTGTCAAGGTGCCGGTTCCTGCTGCGTCGACATATCTTCAGACGCTCCGGCGGCGCCGGTGGTTCGTCAGAGACCCGGGGGAGACCGTGCGGACGGCGTCGCGCGCACCGCCCGCCGGCGTTCCCGATCCCCGCGCCGGGGTGTCGCCGGGTGGGTCCGCATGAAGGAATCGTGTTGCAAAGTGGGAGCGAGTGTCATAGAGTGGGGCGCGAAGCAGAGATGGTCACGTCCGACCGTCCGACCGGGAACCACGGTGTCACGAGATGGGGGCGGGGGAGCGGTGTTCCTTGGGGAATACCAGCACACGCTGGACGCGAAGGGTCGCGTCTCGCTCCCGCGCAAGTTCCGCGAGGAGATCGGCTCGCGACTCGTCGTCTCCAAGGGCCTCGAGAACTGCCTCTACGTGTATCCGGCGGAAGGCTATCGCGCGTTCCTGGAGAACCTGATGAGCGCGTCAGACTTCGACCGCAAGAGCCTCGCTCTGCGTCGGCACTTCACCGCGGGGGCCCAGGAGGTCGAGATCGATTCGGCCGGTCGGGTGAGCCTCACGCCGGTCCTGCGCGCGCATGCCGCTCTCAGCAAGGACGTGGTCGTGGCTGGTGTCGGCGACCGTCTCGAGATCTGGGACGCCGAGGCATGGGCCGCGTA
>PKWR01000183.1 GCA_003133285.1 Coriobacteriia bacterium | reverse complement strand
CGGCTCGGCATGAAGCAGGTCTCCGACGTCTCGGAACTCGAAGCGATCGTCGACCGTGTCTTGGCGGCCAGCCCCGGTCAGGTCGAGCAGTACCGCAACGGCAAGACCGGACTCATCGGGTACTTCGTGGGTGCCGTGATGCGCGAGACGCAGGGACAGGCGAACCCGGCAGTGGTCAACGAGGTCCTTGCCCGGAAGCTGGGCGCATAGCGTTCCCAGTCCGCCGACGCTCCCGACGCACTCTATATGCGCTCGCCACCGGCTTCGACCTCACAGCGAGGTCCACCCCGACAAGGGGTGTGTCCATGGCCCTTCCGGGCGAGCAGTCCCGTCATCCTCGTCGGGACCGGTGCGTTTCGGTCCCGTATCGAGGCCACGGGCGGCCGTGGCCCACTGCAGGCCCCGTTCGCGCCGAATCGAGAGCCGTTCGTCACCAAGTTCACGCGGTCTCTACACGCGGAATGGTACGCTCCTCCTCACATTTCAACCGTACAGGGGTGTGAGGGCTGGATGTCCGGCGGGGTCTCCGTGATCGCAGGCGTCGTCGCGTTCGTCGCGTCGGCGTTCTTGGCGCGCTATGTGGGTCGCATCCTGACCCGTCGAGGCACGTGGGCGTTGGTCGCCGGGGGCGTCGTGATCGTTGCGATCGCCACGGCGCTCGCCTGGTGGGGGCTCTCGATCGGAAGCGACGTCTGGTGGTGGATCGCGCTGGGTCTGGGCTTCGGCGGTCTCACCGGACTGCGCTACGGGCATGGCACGCTGCTCGACCTGCTCACGCGTCGTCCCGGCGCGGGGGACACGAAGCGTAGATGATCCCGACCCGGCCGCGCCGCTCGTCGCGCAACCATTCAATGCCAGATATCCGGTAGGCGATAATCGTTACGCAGGGCCACGCGACCGCGTGGGAGTACGTCGGCAGGGGCTGTGGTCGGCCGGGGAACTGCCCCGTTCGGCGCGCGTGCTCCGACACGGGGGGACGGACCGCAGTGGACCGCAGCATGGCCCGGGCAACTTCGTCGCGCGCGCACGTCGCGCGTGACGATCGCGGTTTCTCGCTCATCGAATCACTGGTGGCGTCGGCGATCCTGCTGACGATCGCCATCGTCGTCATGACCACGCTCATCGCGACGAGCACCTGGTACGCGAAGGCGCGCATACGTACCGAGGCGGGCGCCGTCGCCAACGAGGTCATTTCACTGATCCTGTCGAGGAATGCCAGCGACATCCACCGTCCTGCTGAAGGGGAGACCTGGCCGGCCGCGATCCCTGCGACGATGCCCTGGCCCTCGGCCGTCGGCACCTTCAGCGTTGAGACGAGCCTCGTCCCTCAGGTCGATCCCGCCACGGGGACGCACGTGACGGAGGTCATCGTGACCGCCTCACCCGTCGGCCAGGTGCTCGACCCCGCCGTCTCCATCATGCGATACGTCAGTGGCTGGCAGGAGAAGGACCCGGGGGCTGAGAAGTCGCAGGTTACAGTTGAGGTCCAGCTCCAGACGGACCACGTGAGCCTCGCCCAGAGCGGCGTGCGTGTCCAGCTGCTCGATGTGTCCACTCTGGGCGAGACCTACTACGCCGTGTCGAACAGCGCCGGCGTCGCGCGATTCGAGAGCGTCACGGAGGGCCAGTACTTCCTGACCTCCGATCCCCGCTTCGGCACCGACATCCGTCCCCTGCACTTTCCCGAGAGGGTCTACCCGACGCGCTTGGGCCCGCCGGGTCAGGCCGATGCCCCGAGTGTGAAGTACTCGCTGGAGGTCGTGCGGCAAGACTCGCCCGCGATACTCAGCGTCGGAGCCTTTCAGACGGACGGGTTCACGGGCGGCGGTCTGGTCCTCGGCGTTCCCACGTGGAACATCGAGAAGCCGTACCGGCCGGTGCAGAGCGCGAGTGGCACGAAGCTCGTGATCTACGCGCGGCCGGTCCTGAACGCTCCGGGGACGGTCTCCGGTGTCGTGGGCTCCGGTTCGACCTATCCGAAGGAGTCGATGCTCGGTCCCTACTCCGCGGCGGTCAACGACTACGGGGTCGCGAAGATCGTGGTCCCGTGGACGATCGACCCCTCGCTCGGTCAGTCCTGGGAGGTGTGGTGCAGCTTCCGCGACCGGACCACGGGCGTGCTCACGACGCACTTCCTGCTGCCCAACGGCGACCATGCCTCCGGCGGGTGGGGAGTGCCTGTCAACCAGATCGACCTGATGGACCAAGGGCAGCGGGTCCTGCTGCCGCAGTTCACGGGTCTGCTGAATGTGGATCCGGTCAACTCCCCCTGATCGAGGGCGGGACGGCGGGGCAGTCGGAGCAGGGGCACAGGGGCACACGGGCAGGAATCGGGGGGGCAGATGCGGGGAGTCACATTCAGGCGATCGGGAGTCACCCAAGGGCACGCCCTCGTCCGACGCCGCCCGGCCACCGAAGACGGATTCACGCTCATGGAGATGACCACGAGCGTTGCCGTCATGCTCGTCGTCATGACCGCTGCATGGCTGCTCCTGACGTCGTCGAACGCCAACCTCAACCGTGTCGGCAACGGCAGCCAGGCGTCCGAGGCGAGCCGGCAGGTCTTCGCCTCATTCGAGCGTGACCTGGGACATGCGATGCTCCCCGGCGACCGGAGCGTCAGTGCCGTCCTGGTCGCGGGCGAGCGCGCGTGCTCGTTCCTGGCTGACGTCGACAGTCCGGCGGACCACCGTCCGGAGCTCGTGACGTGGAGGGCGGACGACACGAGCCACCAACTGCTCAGGGTCGTGACTCGCGCGCCGTCGTCCATGGCGACGGACCAGATCTCGTCGCTGGACAGTTTCAGCGGCGGGATCTCCACGACCTCGTCGGTCCTCACCGGTCTGTCCACGGCTTCCGACCTGGCGTCTGCGGCGGACCGCCGCCAAGCGACGATGTTCTCGTATGCGGTCAACGCCACCAACCCCGGCTCCGACCTGGCCGGGAATCCCGGCCTGATCGGGCTCATCACCCTGCGCCTGCGCAACGGGCTCCCTGACAAGGACTCGAACGTGGTCGACCGCATCAGCGCGTTCCGCGTCATCGCCTACGTCATCAACGGCTACTGAGCCGAGCGACCTTCTGCAGCGAAGGAGTCACCATGTACGACGGCACGGCCACCACCACTGATGCAGCCGGGCAGGCCTGCGGCGCACGATCGCCGCGGAACGACCTCGGCAGCACGATGCTGGTCGTCATGGGGGCGGCGGCTGTGCTGTTCGTCATCGCTGCCGCAGTGGTCGGCGTGGTCGTCTTCCAGCAGACGCAGCAGGTCCGTGCTCAGGCCGCCGTGCGCGCGACCTCGCTCGCGGAGCAGGGCATGGAGGTCTACCTCAGCGCGCTGCGGACCGACCCGGACTACTGGGTGACCACTCCGACCATCGCAGGCAAGGCCCAGGACGGCACCTGGACAGTCGTCGCGAACATCGCATCCAGCACCATCACCGCGGTCGGTCACGACAGGCTGTCGGGACAGCTGCATGTGATCAGGAGCGAGGCGAGGCCCGAGAGCTACGCCGACTACACCATGGTCACCGGAGGGGATGTCACGCTCGGTCGAGGGACACCGGGCGTGACCGTGAGCGGCTCGGTGCGCAGCAACGAGGGGGTCGACCTCGAGCAGACATTCCCGGGTGTCACCGTGTACTCGGCGACTCCCGCGGCGGTCGTGAACCCTCAGAATGCATCGGGCGGAGTCCAGCGCATCTCGGCACTGGACTTCTCGCAGATCGACAGCGTCTTCCCGAACCTGTACACGGCCTCATGGCAGCGGACCCCGTGGGCGACTGGAGCATCCCTTCCCCAGGAGGCCGCCGATCTCGTCAAACCGATGACGTTCTACCGCGACGCGAGCAACCCGAGCCGCAGTTCGTGGGGTGTCCCGACGCAGTCGGATCCTTCGATCAACGCGACCGACCTCGTGGGGGTCGGAGTCGACTTCTCGAACGAGACACCCGCAGAGAAGGCGTTGGGCGTGTTCTACATCCGCTCGATGTGGACTCCGAACAACATCTACGCTGCGGTGACCCCGGCGGAGAAGGCATCGATCGGACGGCAGGAGTTCATCGACTTCGCGCGCCAGGACCCGACGTGGAACATCAACGGCTGGGCGAGTCCGGACCTGGCCGGACGTCCGAAGTCCATCACGGCGCGGGCGCTCGACCCGCGCGGCACCAACGTCATCTATGTCGGAGGCGACCTCGACGTCTACGTGACGGCTAAGGATATCTCGAGGTCGGTGACGATCGTGTCGGAGCGCGACATCTACATCATCGGCCCGATCGAGCGGGCGGTGGGAAGCACCGCGACCGTGGGTCTCGTCGCCAAGCACAACATCTACATATGCAGCGCGATGCCGCAGTCGACCGATCCGAACGTCTCGTACGAGACCCGCACGGGCGACACGAGCGTCTTGAGCGGTGAGAGCTACACGCGCGGCGTGAAGTCGGGCGCGCAGGCGTCCTACGGCAAGGCCGCAGGCGAGACGATGCCGAACAACGTCACGATCCAGGCCAGCATGCTGGCCGTCAGCGGCGCCATCATCATGGATCCGGAGAACCCGACGCAGCTGCCTGACGAGTTCAAGCAGGAGGTCGGCGTCCCCAAGCGGAACACGCTCACGATCACCGGCTCACTCATCGCACGCGACGGTATCAGGGGCGCGAACTTCGTTGGCGCCGACAGCTCGTTCGGCGGGTTCTCGAAGACGGTCATCGGACCCGAGCGGACGACCGGGACGACTCCGCCTCCGCTGTTCCCGCAAACGGGGTCCGGCGCGCTGAAGGTCACTCGCTGGGACGAGTACAGCACCAATACGGACCCCAACGACCCGGCGCTGACGGGGTTGGCGATCCCCGATCCTGACAGCTACGGCATCGACACGCCGGCTATCGGCAAGGATGTCTTCGTCAAGGTCGTCCCGGTGGGAGGGGACACCGTCAAGCCGATGACGACATCGAACGCCATGCCGTCGTACAACGGCCAGGCCGTGATCACGCTGACTGCTTCCGACGCGTCCAACCTGGCCGTTGGCACGATCTGGCACACGTGGTACCGCATCGATGGCGGCGTCGAGACGACATACACGAACGAGATCGTCATCCCGCCGCTGGCCGACAACACCGTTGCGACCAGGACCGTGGAGTACTACTCCAAGGACCAGGCCGGCAACGTCGAGTCCCCCCGCACGGACGCGTTCGTCATGCGCGGGCGCGACACGCTCCCGCCGTACACGATCGTTCGAGACTCCAACAACCCGGGCAAGGCCCTGGACTACAACTACCCCCAGATCGGCGACCCTGAGTACGTGGTCTGGGGCGACTTCGTGCCGCAGTTCACCTCCACTGAAGTGCCCTCGGGCAGTGGGGTGAATCAGATCTGGGTCAGCATGAACACGAACGGCGTGCAGACCTTCGCGAACGACTGGACGGGTTCGCAGACTCCACTCAACTTCGCGCCCGTGCAGGCGCCCGCCGTCGGGTCCGTCGAGCTGAAGTACTCCTTCTTCGCATACGACAAGAGCGGCAACCGCGAGGAGCTTCGGACGCTCACGCTCACGCAGCGTGCACTCGACACCTTCGGCCCGCTGATGACGGACGCCGCCGCGCAGCTGTTCGCGGGGGACGCGGTCATCCACCTGCAGGCGGATGACGGGCCTGCGGGCCAGGGTGTGAGCAGCATCCGATACAGCCTCGACAACGGCGACTGGGTCACGACCCAGAGCGTGACCGCCACCCGGAGCATGGCATTCGGTGTCACCGTCGCCGCGCCGACCGACCCCGATGCCGCGCCCGTTCCACACACGCTCACGTACGTCGGAACGGATGCCGCGACCGACCGGTTCCACCTTCCGTCCCCGAACTCGACCCCCGTCACGATCAGTTTCCTGGTGGGCCCGGGGACCGCGCCTGACACGACGCAGCCCCAATCCAGTTCCGACGCGCAGTCGTCCTACGTCGGCCCGGCAAGCATCAACCTGTCCGCCGAAGACACCGGCGGGATCGCCGCGATGTACTGGCAGCTCGACGGCGGCGATGTGCAGACCGGGTCTACCGTCTACGTCGACTCGCCCTTGAGCGACCCGGTCGTGCACACCTTGGCCTTCTGGGCCAGGGACAAGGCCGGCAACGTCGAGACTCCTGCGAAGACCGTCACGTTCACGAGCTACCACGAGATCGTGCCCCCCACGACCACTGCGTTCAACCAGGATCTGTACAACACGCCGCTCGCAGTGTTCCAGCTGATCGCGCAGGACAATGACGGCGGCTCTGGCCTGAAGGCGACCTACTACTCCATCGACGGCGGAGCGGCCGTCCAGGGAGTCGCCACGCTGCTCGGGCTGACCTGGGTCACCGTGCAGGGCGAGGGGCCGCACCACGTGGACTTCTGGTCCGTCGACAGGGCGGGCAACCTCGAGCCGACCAAGCACATCGACTTCCTGACGGACACCACGCCCCCGATCACGCAGGCCTCCGTGCTCACGACGACGTACGTGGGGCAGGCGATCATCCCGCTGGCGGCGACCGACACGGTCGCCGGTGTCACCGGGTCGGGCGTGTCCTACACCCATTGGCGCAATACCGCGGACGGCAACGAGCAGATCACGAACCCGGTCCTCGTCGGTCCAGGGACGTGGGACATCGACTACTGGTCTGTGGACAAGGCCGGCAACGCGGAGACCCCGAAGCGGATGCACGTCACCGTGGTCTCCGGTCCGGACACGTATGCGCCGCGGTCCTACGACGACATCAAGCCCTACTACAAGGCCGGCTCGAACCCCGCCGAGATCCACCTGTTCTCGTGGGACGTGCAGACCGGGATCCAGACCATGTGGTACCGCCTCGACGGAGCCGCGGCGAAGGCGCTGACGGGGGTCGGCATACCGCCGGCGTCCTACCTCGTCACCGCGACCGGGGACCAGACGCACACCATCGAGTACTGGGCGCAGGACAAAGCGACGCCGAGCAACGTCGAGACGCCGCATCAGTCCAAGAGCTTCATGATCGACACGGCGTTCCCCGTGACGACGTGCGACGCCACCTCCGGAGCCACCTACTGGAAGTCCAAGAGCTTCACGCTCCAAGCAAGCGATAGCGGATCGGGCATCAAGGCGACCTACTACGTCCTCGATAACGGGATGACCGTGAAGGGGACGTCGGTCTCCGTGCCGGCGCCGCTGAAGGGGTATGCCGCTCAGCACGTCATCCAGTACTGGTCCGAGGACAAGGCCGGCAACGTCGAGTCCCCGAAGTCCGTGTCGTTCACGAGCTATCCCCCGGACACCATCGCGCCGAGAACCTACTCGAACGCGAAACCGACCTATGCGGGCAGCGGGATCATCAGCCTCTTCCCCTCTGACAATGTCGGCGGATCCGGCGTGGCCGCGACCTACTACATCCTCGACGGCGGTGCGGCGAAGACGGGCACCGTGCTCCTCGCGACAGGATCGGGTGCCCACACCCTCGAGTTCTGGTCGGTCGACAAGGCCGGTAACGAGGAGCTGCCTCATCAGACGGCGCTCTTCCTGGTCGACTACTTCGGTCCGACGACGGTGTGCGACGCGAAGCGTTGGTATAACGGCTCGCCGGCGACCGTCCACCTCACGGCGCAGGCCGTGGGCGGACGCGCGAACCCTTCGAACACGTTCTATCGCCTGGACGGGGGTTCCATCACAACGGGGACCCTTCCGACGACGTCGGTTCAGGTGACGCGCGATGGCGACCATGTCCTCGACTACTGGTCGACTGACGGGTTCGGCAACGTCGAACCCACGAAGACCGTTCAGGTCGGGATCGATCTGTGGGCGCCGGTCACGACGTCGAACGCCGGCGGATCCTACGCGGGCAACGCGAACTTCACGTTGACCGCCAGCGATCAGCCGGGCCGGTCCGGTGTGAAGGCGACCTACTGGAGGCTTTCCACCGATACGACGGCCCAGACCGGCGTGAGCGTGCACGTGCAGGGTCCCGCGGACCTCTCCACGGTGAGCCGCAGTGTGGTCTTCTGGTCGGAGGACTACGCGGGCAACATCGAAGCGGTCCACACCGTCAACTTCACAATAGGGCCGGACGCGGGCATGTCGTTCAGCGGCATGGTGCCGACCGAGAACGTGACTATCCCCGTTCGTGAGACCACCGTCGGAGTCAGCGCGACGTCGACCTCCAGTGTCATCACCACAGCGACGGGGATGCTCGACGGCGTTCCGATGCCCGTGACGTGCTCGATCACTTCGACCACCACCGGGGGAGGTACGGCCGCGCCCTTCACCCTGACCGGGGGAGGGGTCGCCTACACATCCGGATCGAACACGGTCGTGGTGTTCAGGTCCTCGGGCAGCATCACCATCCCCGGGTCGATAGCGACCGCCTCGGTGCTGGTCGTCGGCGGCGGGGGCGGCGGAGGGGCGCGGCATGGCGGCGGCGGCGGTGCAGGGCAGTACGTGACCGGCACGAAGACCAACCTGACCGGCACGATGAACATCGTGGTCGGTGACGGAGGCGGCGGCGCGTCCGGCACCTCCAACGCCGCCCCGAACTACACTTCCGACACGGCACAGAGCGGTCTGGCCAGCACCGGATTCGGACTGACCGCAGCCGGAGGCAAGCCGGGCGTCAGCGGCGCCGCGGGCGCCAGCGGGCAGGGTCTCGCCGGAGGCACCGGGTACTACGTCAACCCCACGTGGCACGGCGCGGGCGGTGGCGGATCGGCATCGGCCGGTGGCAACGCCACGGCGAGCAGTCTGGGCGTCGGGGGCGCCGGCACCAGCAATGCGATCTCAGGATCGTCCGTGGTCTACGCTGCGGGCGGCGCCGGAGGGGGCTACTACGAGAACACTGTCGCCGCTTCGGTCGCCCCCAACACGGGGAACGGCGGCAACGCTTCCGGTGGGGAGAGCAACCTCTCGGGCAACGGTGGCTCCGGCGTGGTCATCGTCAGCTTCCCGACTCCGGCACCGCCGACCTTCTCGGCCGTGGGCGGCGTCAAGACGACCAAGATCGTGGGCGGCGTGTCCTACGACGTCATCACGTTCACCGGATCGGGCTCTCTCCTGTGCTACGGGACGATGCCCGGCGCCACGGTCCTGACCGTAGGCGGCGGTGGCGGCGGCGCCGGCAACCTGTCGGGCGGCGGTGGTGGCGGCGGCGTTCGCACCGACACGGTCACGCTCGCCGGCACGATGCCGGTCGTGGTCGGGGGCGGTGGCGTTTCCGACAGCGGGTACATGGGTTGGGTCGACGACGGGGACTGCGGCACCGTGGAAGGTTGGATCTCGGGCCCGGCCACGAACGGCGATCCTTCGTCCTTCGGAGGCCTCACGGCGCTCGGCGGAGGTAGCGGGGCGCAGCGCGACCTCTACTCCTATGCCGGAGGTGGAGCGGGAGTCGTCGGTTCCGGCGGCGGTGGCGCGACCTACAC
>PKWR01000181.1 GCA_003133285.1 Coriobacteriia bacterium | reverse complement strand
GAAGGCGAAGTCGAGGCCGAGGTCGCGACACGCGTGCGCGAGCGCGCTCGCGGGCGGCCGCGCGCGGCCGCCCGGCCCCGGCAGGAGCGACGGGTCCACGAAGGTGAGGCCTTCGACGACCGGCGTCACAGCGGCGCCGGTCAGCGCGAGCCGAAAGCGGTCGGAGATCTCACTCGACACGGCGCATGCCTCCCTCGGTGTGTTCGGGTACGTAGGGATCATACGATGGACGGGGCACCGGGAGGGAGCTCGAAGGTCATGGCCGATGCGCCGGACGGGTTCTGGAGCCGCACTGCCGACGAGCAGCTCAGCGAGCTCGGGGTCACCCGCGACGGCCTGACCTCGCAGGAGGCGGCGCGCCGCCTGACCACGTACGGCCCGAACGCGGTGCGCGTCACGCGCGAGCGCGGCCCCCTCGCGCTGTTCCTCTCCCAGTTCCGCAGCCCGATCATCCTCATCCTGATCGCGGCGGCGATCCTGTCGGCCTTCCTCGGCGACCGTGTCGACGCCGGCATCATCCTGGTCATCGTCGTGGTGAGCGGCGCGCTGACCTTCTGGCAGGAGCGCGGCGCGGCGGACGCGGTCAAGAAGCTCCTGGCGGTCGTCGAGGTCAAAGCGCAGGTCGTGCGCGACCGGCACGAGATCGCCGTGGCGCATGACCAAGTCGTCCCCGGCGATGTGGTCGTGCTCTCCGCGGGCGCCACGATACCCGCCGACTGCCTCATCCTCGACAGCATCGACCTCTACGTCGACGAGGCCTCCCTCACCGGCGAGTCGTTCCCGGTGGAGAAGGCGGCCGGCTCGTTGCCGGCCGACACCCCGCTCGCGAAGCGGACGAACGCCGTGTTCATGGGCACGCACGTCGTGTCGGGCGCGGCCCACGTCCTCGTCGTGAAGACCGGGAGCGGCACGGAGTTCGGGGCCGTCTCCGACCGTCTATCTCAGGCCCAGCCTGAGACAGACTTCGAGCGAGGCGTCCGCCGCTTCGGCCACCTCCTGATGGAGGTCACGCTGATGCTCGTGATCGCGATCTTCGCGATCAACGTGCTGCTGCACAAACCCGCGATCGACTCGTTCCTGTTCTCGCTCGCGCTGGCGGTGGGCCTCACACCGCAACTCCTGCCGGCGATCATCTCGATCAACCTCGCTCATGGCGCACGCCGGATGGCGGGACAGCGCGTCATCGTGAAGCGTCTCGACTCGATCGAGGACTTCGGATCGATGGACGTGCTGTGCTCGGACAAGACCGGCACGCTCACCCAGGGCGTGGTCACCGTGTCGGGCGGCTTCGATGTCCGGGGCGGCGACTCCGAGGACGTGATGCTCTACGCGTATCTCAACTCGTCGTTCGAGACGGGATTCACCAACCCCATCGACGTGGCGGTGCGGGCGTCGCGAACCTTCGACGTCAGCCACATAGTCAAGCTTGATGAGGTGCCGTACGACTTCGAACGCAAGCGGCTGACGATCCTCGTGGACCGCGGTGGCAAGCCGCTGATGATCACCAAGGGAGCCTTCGCGAACGTACTAGCGGTGTGCACGCAGGCGCGCATGCCCAGCGGCTCCACGGTCCGGATCGACGAGGTGCGCGCCGACGTCGAGAAGCTCTACCGTGACCTGTCGGCGAAGGGGTTCCGCACGCTCGGCGTGGCGGTCCGCGAGGACACGGGGCGCGAGATCGACGCGACCGCCGAGAAGGAGATGANNCACCTGCGCGCGCTGGGCGTCCGCCTGAAGATCATCACCGGCGACAACGCGCTCGTGGCGTGCACCGCGGGCGCTTCGATGGGGCTCGCCAAGCCGGTCGTCATGACCGGCAGCCAGCTTCACGGCATGCACGAACGGGCGCTGGTCCGCCGGGTCGACTCGATCGACATCTTCGCGGAGATCGAGCCGAACCAGAAGGAATACCTGGTCCGGCTGCTGCAGAAGGCCGGGCACGTGATCGGCTACATGGGCGACGGCATCAACGACGCCAGCGCGCTGCGCGCCGCGGACGTCGGGATCTCGGTGAACTCGGCGGTGGACGTCGCCAAGGAGGCGGCCGACATCGTGCTCCTCGAGCCGGGACTCGACGTGCTCGCCCAAGGCGTGAAGGACGGCCGCGCGACGTTCGCGAACACCCTCAAGTACGTCTTCATGGCCACGAGCGCGAACTTCGGCAACATGTTCTCGATGGCGGGGGCCAGCCTCTTCCTGCCGTTCCTGCCCCTGCTGCCGACGCAGATCCTGCTCACGAACCTGCTCACGGACTTCCCCGAGATGACGATCGCCTCGGACAACGTCGACCCGGAGCTGGTCGAGCAACCGCGCCGGTGGGACATCCGGTTCATCCGGCGCTTCATGATCGTCTTCGGACTGCTGTCGAGCGTCTTCGACTACGCGACGTTCGCCGCGCTCCTGTGGGTGATGAAGCTGCCGGTGTGGGCGCCTCCGGGAGCCGCAACCACCTATGCGCAGGCGCTCTTCCGGACAGGCTGGTTCGTCGAGTCGGTGCTCTCGGCCTCGATGGTCGTGCTCATCATCCGGACCAGGCGCCCGGTGTGGCGCAGCAAGCCGGGCAGGCTCCTGACGATCGCCACCGTGACGATCTGGGTGGTCACGCTCGGCATCCCGTACACGCCGCTGGGCACGCTGTTCAGATTCGTGCCACTGACGTGGCCGTTCCTGCTCATGCTCGCGGTGATCCTGGGCCTCTACATGAGCGGGGCGGAACTGGCGAAGCATCTCTTCTATCGGACCGAGGGCGCGCAGGCCCCGCGCCGCGCCGCCGACAAGCGTCCGCCGCGCCGGAGCGCCTAGGCGATCTCCCGCGGGACCTCGGCCCAGGCCGGGACGTGCCTCCACGCCTCGCGCAGCTCGCGGCGCCGGTCCTTCCACGCCGCGTCGTGCCGCTGCACCAGCGCCCAGAACGCCGGCGAGTGGTCCAGCCGCTGCGTGTGGGCGAGCTCGTGGACCATCACGTAGCGGACCAGGTGCTGCGGCAGGAACACCAGCGACTCGTTGAGGCTGATCGAGTGCTTCGACGTGCAGCTCCCCCACCTGCTGCGCTGCCGGCGGACCACGACCCTCGAGGCGGACCACCCCGTCTCGGCCTCGGCGCTCCCGAGCATCAGCGGCAGCCGTTCGCGCGCGACCCGTCCGACCGCCCGGCGGATCGCGGCGCGGCACGCAGCCGTGTCGCCGACATCCCCGGTGAGCGTGAGCGTTCCGTCGCTCAGCGTGCCGCGCACCCCCGACGCACCACCCCGCCTGAGCTCGACTCGCCACCGCACGCTGATCCCGGGCATGTCGATCGCCTCGGGGACGGGCGCGTCGCCGAGGCCGGCCAGGTGGGCCCGGCGCTCGGAGGTGCGCTCCAGCGTGCGTTCGATCCATGCCGCGTGCTCGCGCACGACCTCGGCGATCCGCCCTGCCGTGAACCCCTTGGGCACGACCACGACGAGTCCCTCGGCCGGCGTCACGACGAGCCTGACGCGCCGCGCGCGCGCGGAGACGCGCACCATGTAGTCGGGCGTGCTGTGGTCCGGTCGTGACATGCGCGAGCGTCTCCCCGGTTCGACGTGGGTATGTAGCCATAGAGTATCGCCTGCGGGCGGCCGCAGCCTGTGGATCCGAGATGTGTGAAGGGAGTCGGCCATGAAGGCAGTCGTCGACAGGGAGACGTGCATCGGGTGCGCGCTATGCGCCGAGACCTGCCCCGAGGTCTTCGCGATCATGGACGACGGGCTCGCGCATGCGATCGTCGACCCGGTCCCGCACGAGGAGTACGACTGCGTGCGCGAGGCGGCTGAGATCTGTCCCGTCGAGGCGATCGACGTCGTCGGCGACTAGAGCACCGCTGTCCGGCCCGCCGGGAGCCTCTAGGCGCGCCGTATCAGGAAGCACCGGTGGATGCGCGGGTTGCGCGCGAAGTCCGGCGGGATCGTCTCCTCGCTGATGTCGCCCACGTGCAGCCCGGCCTGCGCGAGCGCCTCCACGTCCATCTTGAACCGCCGCATGTTCGTCGAGAAGACGAGCGTCCCTTCGGGAGCCAGGACCGCGGCCGACGCCGTGATCAGGCGCACGTGGTCGCGCTGCACGTCGAGCGTCCCCTCCATCGCGTTGCTCGTCGAGAACGACGGCGGGTCGCAGAACACCACGTCGAAGCGCGGGCCGTCCTCGGCGGACGCCCTCTCGAGGTATGAGAAGACCTCGGCGTGCACGACGCGGTGCTGCTCCTCGTCGAGACCGTTGAGCGCGAGGTTGCGGCGCGCCCACGCCAGGTAGGTGTTCGACAGGTCGACCGACACGCTCGACCTCGCCCCCGCGACCGCGGCCCGCACGGTGACCGCCCCGGTGTACGAGAACAGGTTGAGCAGGGAGCCTCCCACGCACAGGTCGGCCACGATGCCGCGCGTGATGCGGTGGTCGAGGAACAGGCCCGTGTCGAGGTAGTCGTCCAGGTTGACCAGCAGGCGCGCACCGCCCTCCGCCACCTCGTGGAAGATGCCCGTCGCCCGAAGGCGCTCGTACTGGGCGTCGCCCCTCTGGCGACGGCGCACCTTCAGCCGCACCTCGGCCGGAGGCGTCTCGAGCACCTCCGCCACGATCGCGACCGCCTGCGTGAGGCGCACGCTCGCGGCGACCGGGTCGATCTCGGAGGGCGCCTCGTACTCCGAGACCACCACCCGACGGACCCCGTCGCTGCAGTCGTAGAGATCGACCGCGACCGCGAAATCGGGAAGGTCGGCGTCGTAGACCCGCCAGCACGTCACGCCCTCGCGCCGCGCCCACTTCGACAGGTGCCGGAGGTTCTTGCGCACGCGGTTCGCGAAGGCGGTCGAGCCGCCCGTGGCGTCCGGCGCGGCCGCGACCGGCGTCATGCCGGTGTCGAGACGGACCGGGATCGCCCCATTGAAGAGCGAGAAGGTCTTGTCGGGGATGAGTCCGAGCGCGGCGCCGTGGGCCTCGTCGCCCGAGAGCACCGCGTAGCGCCAGCCGCCGAACCCCGTCCGCAGCCGCTCACCGAGCACCCGGTACACGTCGAGCGCGGAGGAGGCGTCACCGAGCCGCTCGCCGTAGGGAGGGTTGACCGCCACGAGTCCCGCGGTCGCGCCCTCGGGCACGACGAGGTCCGCGACAGCGCGGACCTCGAGCGTCACCTTGCCGCGCAGCCCCGCGCGGGCGACGTTGGCCGTGGCCAGCGTGATCGAGCGCGGATCGGAGTCGAAGCCCAGCACGGGCGGCAGGCTCGCGAGCCCGACTTCCGCGCGCTCGTCGGCCTCGGCGAGCAGGTCGTCCCAGACGTTGACCTCGTGTCCGAGCCATCCGGTGAAACCCCAATGCGAGCGCAGCAGGCCCGGCGCGACGTCGCCGGCGATCCAGGCGCCCTCGATGAGCAGCGTGCCCGAGCCGCACATGGGGTCGATGAGCGCGCCTCCCCCGACGGCCGTCTCGCGCCATCCGCCAAGCAGCAGCGTCGCCGCCGCGAGCGACTCCTTCAGAGGCGCCTCGCTCTGCACCCCCGGCTCGCGGTAGCCCCGTCGGTGGAGCGCGTCGCCCGACAGATCGATCGACACCGTTGCGACCTTCGCACGCACCCGAACATTGACCCTCAGGTCGGGGGTCAGGGTGTCGACCGAGGGACGGCGCCCGAACTTGTCGCGGAGCCGGTCGACGATGGCGTCCTTGACCTTGAGCGCGCCGAACATCGTGTTGCGGAACTCCGGGTTCGGATCCGTGGCGAAGTCGACGGACAGCGTGCCGTCCGGCGAGAGGTGGTCTTCCCAGGCGATCGCGGCCACGCCCTCGTAGAGGGTCTCTGCGTCGTCGGCCGGGACCTTGCCGATCGGCATCAGCACGCGCGACGCCGTGCGCGACCACAGGCACGCCGCGTAGGCCACGGTGGTCCCGCCGACGAAGGAGACTCCCGCCCGTGCGGGGCGGACGCGCAGCGCCCCGAGCGAGCGCAACTCCTCGGCGAGAACGTTCTCGAGCCCTCGCGCACAGGTAGCGAACAGCATCAGCATTCGGCCGGGCCTCCGTATTCGGCGCCTGATGCGCCGTCGATGGTGTATTCCCTCGGGCCCTTCTCGCACTCCAGGGAAGGCGGTGTCTTCGAGGATACGCGAACGAGCAGGGCCTCGGGTGGGGCCCTGCTCGTCGGGAGATGCCTGCCGTGCGGTTCCTGCTACGGGCGCTCGATCCTGACCGACTCCATCACGTCGTCACGCGAGATCTTGTGCACGACGTCGAGACCCTCGGTCACCTGACCGAAGACGGTGTAGTTGTTGTCGAGGAACGACTGGGTGCCGAGGCAGATGTAGAACTGGCTGCCGGCGGAGTCGGGGTGACCGGCGCGCGCCATCGCGACGGTGCCGTCGAGATGCGGCCGCGAGTTGAACTCCGCCGCCAGGTTGTAGCCGGGACCGCCGGTGCCCGCAGGGCCTTCACCGGTCTTCGAGTAGGGGTCGCCGCCCTGGATGACGAAGTTCGGCTCCACGCGGTGGAACTTCGTCCCGTCGTAGAAGCCCTTCTCCGCCAGTTCGATGAACGCCGCCGCGTGCTTGGGCGCGTCCTCGCAGAAGAATGTGAACTTGATGACGCCATTGGGCGTGGTGATGACCGCGACCTCGTCACCCGTGCATACGTACTGCGGCTCGTAGAGCGCCATAGGAGACCTCCTTGATGTCCGTTGCAGCGGCACCCTTCACGACGGGCGCCGCACTCGTCACTTGCCTTCGGCGAACCCTACCACCACATACGTGCCGGAGCGCGTGTCCACACGCAGCGTGACCAGCCCCAACTTCTCGGCGTCCTCGAGGAGCGCCTGGAAGGTGCGGTATCCGTAGCTCGACTCGTTGAAGTCCGGCTGCTTGCGCTTCATGGTGTCCTTGACCAGCGACGAGTACATGACGTCCTTGTTCTCGCGCTGGAGGCCTTGGATCGTCTCGACCAGCAGTTTCATGGCCGGCCGCTTGGGCTTCGGGATCTCGACGGCGGCGACGCTGGGCGTGGCCGGACCGGTGACGAGGTCCTCGTAGTAGATGAACTCATCGCAGCTCGAGGCGAGCAGGTCGGATGTCGACTCCTTCATGCCGAGCCCGATCACCGACTTGCCGTTCTCCTTGAGCTTCGCGACGAGCGGGGTGAAGTCGGAGTCGCCGGAAACGACCACGAACGTGTCCACGTGCTCCTTGGAGTAGCAGAGGTCCATCGCATCGACACACAGCTGGATGTCCGCGTGGTTCTTGCCGGTCTTGCCGCGCTCGGGGATCTCCATCATCTGGATGCCCGCGTCGTGCATCGCGACGCGGTACTTGTCGAATCGTCCCCAGTCGGCGTAGGCGATCTTCGCGATGACCTTGCCCTTCTCGACCAGCCGCTCGAGGATCGCGGTGATGTCGAGAAGCTGATCGGTCTTGCTGCCGCGCGCCTTGCCGCCGCCGGCGGGACGGTCCCGCTCGAAACCCAGTGCCAGGTTCTCGAAGTCGATGAATACGGCGAGCGAGTGCGCCTCGTCTGCCATGGAAGATCGTCCCCTCGTCTAGAGGTCTGTGAGGACGCGCCGGTGAGCGCGTCCGCCTGTGTCGATGGTACTACGCGAGCCGGAAGAAGCGGAGCGTCGACACTCCGCGTGCGTGGGGAACCGCCGCGGGCACGCGTTCGCCGCGCGTCCTCGCGTTTCCGCGGGGACTACTGGTAGACTCTCCTATGGTATGTCGGGGTGTGTCGTGTGGATAAGGGGACGTCTGTGACGCGCAGGCTATCAATGTGGCTCGCCGGTGCTGCCGTCCTGCTGACGGTACTCACGCTTGCCGGATGCGTCGTCGCCACGACATCGACTGCCGTAAAGGCCGCCAAGCACCCGGCCTACACCGCGGGGACCGCCTGCGACGCGTCGGGATGTCACGACACCTACAAGCACAAGACGCCCTACACCGGGCCGTGCGAGAAGTGTCATACGCTGGAGACGTGGAAGCCCGCGGTCTACTCCCACATCGACACGAGCTTCGACAATGGCATGCACCCGCTGATCGGCTGCGCGATGTGCCATACCGAGGGCGAGCCCCTTCCGTCGCCCCTGTGCTCCAAGTGCCATGACGCGCCCCACGGTGGCGCGACCTACTGCGTCAAGTGCCACACCACGACGGCCTGGGGCATCCGCAAGTCCCTCCCCTCGTGGCACGTATCCCTCCTTGGAGGACACAAGAACCTCGAGTGCTTCGATTGCCACAAAGACGCCCCCGCGCCGGCCCAGCCGCGCACCTGCACGAACTGCCACGGGACCAATCACGGCGGCCTGACCAACTGCCAGGACTGCCACAGCCCCGCCAACGGGTGGCAGAAGCCCAAGGCCGGCTGGTCGCACGACACCTTCTTCAAGATCAGGGGCCAGCACGCCAAGCTCGATTGCACGCAGTGCCATGTCAACGGGCGCTTCGCCGGCACTCCGAAGGTCTGTGTCGGATGCCACGGCAAGCAGCACGGCGGCCTGACGGATTGCGCCTCGTGCCACACCTTCATGGCGAGCGCCGGGTTCAAGTACACGACGTTCAGGCACTCCTCGACAGGCTTCCCGCTCACCGGGATGCACACCAAGGTCGGCTGCATGGGCTCCAACGGCGTCCAGTGCCACTACAACGCCAAGTTCGCCCAGGTCCGCGGCGGCGGCAGTCACCAGTGCGTGGCATGCCACGCGGCCAACAGCCCCCACGGCTCGAGCGTCACGCAGTGCCAGGACTGCCACACCCCGGCGGGCTTCGGGGGCGCCACGCACCCGTACACGCTCGTCGGTGTTCACGCGACGCTCGCGTGCTCCAGGTGCCACACCCGCAGTGACGGTTCCGTCCCCGGGACCCAGTGCGTGAGCTGCCATGCCGCACAGAGCCCGCACGGCGCAGGGATCACGCGGTGCCAGGACTGCCACTCCAACGCCGCCCCAGCCTTTGCGCCGATCACGAAGTTCGTGCACCCGGCCTCGGTCCCGCTCAGCGGCGCCCATGCCGACAAGACGAAGTGCGGCAGGTGCCATCCCGCCCTGGTCTTCGATGCGCCGCGCACGCCGTGCACCACTTCGGGATGCCACGCGACGTTCCACGTCGGCCCCACCGATTGCCTGAGTTGCCACTTCACGACGGTACCGTTCGTCCACGCGCCCGTGATGTTCGGGTCTTCGCTCGCAGGGCTGCCGGACAACCCGCACCGCACCGCGACCACCTTCGGCACGTACCCCGGCGGCTTCTTCGGGACGTTCCCGACCGGCTGCATGAAGTGCCACCCGGGTCCCGGTGGGCTGCCCGACTTCACCCAGCACAGCTGCACGCAGACCGGGTGCCACGCGTCGTAGCCGTCCGACACCCGCATGTGAAAGGCCCCGCACCCGGTACCGGGTGCGG
>PKWR01000164.1 GCA_003133285.1 Coriobacteriia bacterium | reverse complement strand
GTCCAGGTCACGACGGGGCGCGACTCCGCGGACTTCGCCATCGTCGAGCGCCTGAGCCCGGGCGACGTGGTCGTCACCCAGGACATCGGCGTGGCAGCGATGGCGATCGGGCGCGGCGCCGGGGCGATCAGCCCGCGCGGGCGCATCTTCTACAAGGCGACGATCGACATCGAGCTCGAGGTGCGCCATGCGGAGCAGCGCCACCGCCGCGCCGGCGGCCGCACCGGAGGTCCGTCGCCCTTCCGCGACGAGGACCGCGAGCACTTCACCGAGCAGCTCGAGCGCCTTTTGGACCAGAGCGCCCGCTGACCTCGGGTCCGGGTGAGCGAGCGCCGTCGCATCCCGCGTGATGACGAACGGGCAACCGATGGCACGCACGCGCTCAGCATCCGTATACTGGCCGTTGACCGACCGCGCAGGCAGGGACAGGGGCACACGATGACGGCACGTCGCACGAAGCTCAAGGTGCTCGCCACCCTTCTCGCCGCGGTCCTTCTGGCGCTTCCGGTCCTGCCGGCGTTCGCCGCCGACGGCGACGTGCCGCCGACCGAGCCCACCATCGCCGCTGCGGTCACCGTCGGCGGTGTCCTGCTCCAAGACAAGAACGCCGAAGAGGCCAGCGCTGCCATCGCCGCGATCGAGACCTCGTTCGCGCCGCTCCCGGTCACGGGGGACGGACACGTCAGCCTGCTCGGCGCGAACTCGACCCTGAGGATCGACATCGCCGCGACCGTTGCGGCTGCCTTCGCAGCCACCGAGACCACCACGCTCGTGCCGACCTACGTCGTCGACGCGTCCGCCGTCACCGCGTTCGTGACAGGGTTCGCCAGGGCCATCGACCGCAAGGCCATCGACGCGAAGCGCGTCGTGTCGAGGCGCCGCCTCAAGATCAGTGCCTCCAGGACGGGCCGCAAAGTGGACCAGGCCGGCGCCGTCAGCGTGCTGACGGCCGCGCTCGTCTCCGAGGCGTCCGGCGCCGCCGTCGCGACGGTGACCGTCCCCGTAGGGCTCGTGAAGCCCAGGGTGACCCTCGCGAACATCGGCAAGACCATCATCGTCTCGCTCGGCGAGTTCCGGGTGCTGCTCTACAACGGAGCGAAGATCGAGCATACGTACCGCTGCGCCATCGGCATGCCCGCGCATCCGACGCCTCGCGGGACCTTCAGGGTCATCGCGAAGTCCGCGGCCCCCACGTGGCGCAACCCGTACAGCGACTGGTCGATGAGGATGCCTGCGTACATCAAGCCCGGCTTCTACAACCCCCTCGGGCTGCGCGCGCTCTACCTCAGCGCGCCCGGCATCCGCATCCACGGCACGTCGAAGTCCTATTCGATGGGACACGCGGCGAGCCACGGCTGCATCCGGCTCACGAACCACAGCGTCGTGGACCTCTACCCGCGCGTGAAGGTCGGTACGCCGGTCTACATCGTCAGGTAGCGTTCCCGCTTCGCGCTAGCGCTCGCCGCGGGTGCGCAGCAGCAGGAGGCACTTCTCCGAGCCGGGACGCCCGAGCCGGTCGAGGAACTCCAGGTCGAGCCCCGCACCTTCGAAGGTGCCTTCGTCGACGGCCGCGGAGATCGAGCACATGACATCGATCTCCTCGGGGTCGAGCCCCGCCTCTTTCCACGCGTCCACGAGCGGGCACGAGGTCATGCTCAAGACGATGTGGTCGTCGCCCTCCTGCTCGATACCGGGATTGAACAGCTCGCCGCCGCACGGCGAACCGTCGCAGAAGATCGCGCCGACCTCAGCGAGGTCTCCCGCGTGCGCCGCGGAGCGGTACTTCCTTCCGATCTCGAGCCCGCGGCGGTAGATCGCGCGCTTCATGAGCTCCTGGGCGCGCTCGGGGCCGAGCTCGTCGGCCAACTCCTCGTACAGGTACGCGTACATGAATCCGCGGGTCTCGAACGCCGCTCGGGTCTCGGCGCGGGACTGCTCGAGCTCGTCCTCGTAGGTGTCGCTCACGTGGTGCTCCTCGTCGTTGCGCGCGGGGAGGCGCTCCCTCGCGGTCGAGGCTGATGATACCCGTCGGCGACCGCGCGGTGTCGGTCCGGCAACGCCCCCTTGACCAATCGCTAGGTGCCTAGGTATATTCGTTAGGTACCTAGCGATTGCTCGACCGAGAGGCTGACCGTGAACGTCCCCGCTGCGCATCCCGAGTACCTGTCCTATCGGGTCAAGCGCCTCTACATGCTCATCAACCAGCGGCTCAACGACGCGCTGAAGCCCTACGGGCTGGCGCGGAGCCAGTGGCAGGTCCTGTCGCGCATCTCGCGGGTGGGCACGCTGTCGCAGAAAGACTTGCAGCACGCGATGCAGGTCGAGTCCGCGACGCTCACGGGCATCGTCGACGTGCTTGCGGCCAAGGGCTGGCTCGAGCGCCTCGAGAGCCCGGATGACAAGCGCTGTCGCGTCCTTCGGCTCACCGCTGAAGGCGTGGAGCTCATGGCGCGCATCCCGGACCCCTACGAGATCGTCGAGATGCGCCTGCTGGGCGACGTGCCCGGGCCGGACCGCGAGCAGGCCCAACGCGTCCTTGAAGCAATGATCCACAACTTGGAAGACCGGAGCTGACCCGACCTGTGCTCACTCGTGCCCGTCATACCGGCCGCGTCGCGGCCGTCACCCTCAAGAGGCACTCCCGCCGGACGTTCTCGTCCCTCGGGGTGCGGAACTACCGCCTGTACTTCATCGGCCAGGCGATCTCCCTGTGCGGCACGTGGATGCAGTCGCTCGCCACGGCGATGCTGGTCCTGCATCTGACCCGATCGGGCACCGCGCTCGGGCTCGTGATGGGCCTGCAGTTCGCGCCGGTCCTGCTTCTCTCACCGTATGGCGGGGTGCTCGCGGACCGCTTCTCGAAGCGCCGGCTTCTCGCCATCACGCAGTCGATGGCCGGGCTGCTCGCGCTCACCCTCGGCGTCCTCGTCGCGACCGGAAGCATCCGGTTGTGGATGGTCTACCTGCTCGCGTTCGGGCTCGGGATCGTGAACGCGATCGACAACCCGGTCCGGCAGACGTTCGTCCACGAACTGGTCGGGCGGAAGCAACTCGCCAACGCCATCACACTCAACTCGATCATCGTCAACGCGAGCCGCGTGGTCGGGCCGGCCATCGCCGGGGTGATCATCGCGCAGCTCGGCCTGGCGCCGTGTTTCCTCATCAACGGGCTGTCGTTCGCGGCAGTCCTCGCGTGCCTCGCGATGATGCGCGGCAGCGAACTCGCGAGGTCCCCCCGCGTCCAGGGCGCCAAGGGGCAGCTGCGCGAAGGGTTCGGCTACGCGTGGAAGACGCCGATCATCCGCGAGGTGCTGATCATGATGGCGCTCGTCGGAACGCTCTCCTACGAGTTCTCGGTATCGCTGCCGCTCCTGGCGCACGTCACGTTTCCCGGCACGGAGGCCGTCGTCGCCCGCAACGTCGCTCTCTTGATGTCCCTCATGGGGGTCGGCGCCGTCGTCGGCGGACTCGTAGCGGCGGGCAAGGGCGGCAGGAACATGCGATCGCTGACGATCGGGGCCTTCGGCTTCGGAGGCGCGATGGTCCTGTTGTCCGTGTCGCCGACGCTGGCATGGGCGGCCGTCGCCATGGGCATCGTCGGCTACTTCTCGGTATCCTTCACCGCGCACACGAACACGATCCTTCAGACCGTGAGCACGCCCAGGATGCGCGGACGGGTCATGGCGCTGTGGGCGATGGCCTTCATCGGCACGACGGTGATCGGAGCGCCGGTCATCGGCTGGGTCGGACAGCAGGCGGGCCCGAGGTGGAGCCTGATCGTGGGTGCCGTCGCGGCGATGGCCGCGGGCGCCGTCGGTCTCATCTCCACCCGAACGCACGCCTCCGAGGTGGCCGACCTGACCGCCGTTCCGGTGAAGGTGGCGAAGACGGCATGACCGCGCTCGCGCGCGCCGGTTCGACGTAGCTCACGACAGACGGAGGACACATGCTCTACCGCACCATGGGCTCGACCGACATCGACGTCTCGGTCCTGGGCTTCGGCTGCATGCGGTTGCCGGTCATCGGCGGCAAGCCCGATGCGATCGACTATCCCGCTGCGACCGAGATGCTCCACCACGCCATCGACAACGGCGTGAACTACGTCGACACGGCGTACTTCTACCATGCGCAGAACTTCGGGTCGGCAGGCTCCAGCGAGCCGTTCGTGGGCGAGGCGCTCTCGGGAGGCTGGCGCGAGCGTGTGAACCTCGCGACCAAGGCGCCCGTGTTCCTCATCAAGGAGTCGGACGACTTCGAGCGCTACCTCGAGGAGCAGCTGACGCGGCTGAGGACCGACCACATCGACTTCTACCTGCTGCACGGGCTGACCGGCGAGAGCTACGACCGGATGGCCGCGCTGGGCGCCCTCGAGTTCCTGGATGCGGCGCGCGCCGACGGACGCATCGGCCACGCGGCGTTCTCGTTCCACGGCGAGGCCGCCGATTTCCCGCGCATCATCGACGCGCACGAGTGGGCGTTCGGTCAGATCCAGTACAACTACATGGACGTCGACTACCAGGCCGGCCACGCCGGCCTGCGCTACGCGGCCGACCACGGCACCGGCGTCGTGGTGATGGAGCCGCTCAAGGGCGGCAAGCTCGCCGCGAACCTGCCCCCCGAGGTGCTCAGCATCTTCGACCGGGCCGCGACGAAGCGCACCCCGGCCGAGTGGGCGCTGCGCTACGTGTGGAACGAGTCCGGCGTCAGCCTGGCTCTGTCCGGCATGAACACGATGGAGCAGGTGGTCGAGAACCTGGAGATCGCCGGACGGGGCGTCGCGGGTTCGCTCACCGCCGAGGTGCTCGCCATGTTCGACGAGGCCCGCAGTGTCATGCGCGCCCGCGTCAAGGCGGACTGCACCGCGTGCCGCTACTGCCAGCCCTGCCCGAGCGGCGTGGAGATCCCGAACGTGCTCGCGTCCCTCAATGCGGCGACGGTCTGGAACGACCCGAACCCGTGGCTCACCGGCTACACGCAGGTGACGGGCGGCGCGTCGCTGTGCTCCGAGTGCGCTCAGTGCGAGGACATATGCCCGCAGGGGCTGCCCATCCGCGACCTCATGAGCGAGGCGGCGACGCTCTTCGGGCGCTAGCCCCAAGAGAGCCGAAGCCGCTCACCGAGAGCCGCCTTCAGCCCGCATCAACCCCGCTCGTGCGCACGCGCACGGGCGGGGTTTTCGTTGTACCCTGCCCCTACGCGCGCGGCCGGCTCCCGGCACGCGGGCAACCGGTGAAAGGAGCGCTGCAGGCATGTCGACGGACTCCCGGATCGGCACGAAGGTGACGACGGTGCGCGAGTCGCTCGGGCTCTCGTGCGAGGACCTGGCGGAGCGCAGCGGCTGCGACGTGGCGCTGCTCCGGCGCATCGAGGCGGGGGAGATCGTCCCGTCCCTGGCGCCCCTGATCACGATCTCGCGCGCGCTCGGTGTGCGCCTCGGCACGCTGCTCGACGACGACACGAACGTCGGCCCCGTCGTGACGCGCGCCAACGAGGCCGCGGAGGTGGCCCGGCTCAAGTCGCTGGAGACCGGAGCAGCAGGCGGCACGCTCGACTTCTTCTCGCTGGCGGCGGGCAAGACCGCGCGCCACATGGAGCCGTTCCTCATCGATGTCAAGCCTGCCGAGGGCCACGCGCTCTCGAGCCACGAGGGCGAGGAGTTCCTCTTCGTGCTCAGCGGCGAGCTCGACGTCGAGTACGGCAAGGACACCCACGTCCTGGGCGCCGGCGACAGCATCTACTACGACTCGATCGTCCCGCACCAGGTCCGTTCCGCGGGCGAGGCGCCGGCGCGCATCCTCGCCGTCGTCTACACCCCGGCCTAGGGGGCGGCCATGCAGTTGCACACCGACCTCACCATCGGGCAGTACTTCGAGAAGAAGGTCGCGGAGGCCCCCGACCACGACTTCATCGTCTACCCGGACCGCGACCTCCGCTGGACCTACGCCGAGTCCGACCGGCGCGTCGACCGGCTGGCCAAGGGCCTGATGGCGATCGGGATCGGCAAGGGCGACCACGTCGGGATCTGGGCGCGCAACGTGCCCGACTGGCTCACGTTCATGTTCGCCACGGCCAAGATCGGCGCGGTGCTCGTGACCGTGAACCCTGTCTACAAGAGCCACGAGCTGGCCTATGTCATCAAGCAGTCCGACATGAAGGCGCTCGTGATCATCGACTCGTTCCGCGACGTCGACTACGTCGAGATCCTGCGCGGACTGGTGCCCGAGGCGTCGACCCAGGAGCGCGGCCGTCTGGACAGCCCCGAGTTCCCGATGGTGAAGTCGCTCATCTACATGGGCCCCGAGAAGCACCGCGGCTTCTACAACGTGCCGGAGCTGCTC
>PKWR01000133.1 GCA_003133285.1 Coriobacteriia bacterium | reverse complement strand
ACGTGAAACATGTCGCCCCTGGCCACGGCCCGGCCGCTGTCTGCTATGCTCCGCCCATGACTGACACGCGGAGCGAGATAGACGAGGGCCTGACCGCGCTCGGGATCGAACACAGCGGCGAGCAGGTGTTCGCGCTCGAGCGCCACCTGCAGCTCGTGGCGGAGGCGAACGCGGCCTTCAACCTCACGACCATTCCGCCGGAACAGTCGGTCGCCCTGCACGTGATGGATTCGGTCGTCGCACTCCCCTTCCTCGTCGCGGCCCCGACCGGCGAGTTCGCAGACCTCGGCAGCGGAGCCGGTTTTCCCGGCGTTCCTCTTGCCGTCCTCACCGGCCGTCAACTGACCCTCGTGGAGTCGGTGAAGAAGAAGGCTGCCTTCCTCGAGTCGGTCGTCGGCGAGTTGCGCCTGGAAGCCACGGTTCAGGGAGTCAGGGCGGAAGAGCTGGCCGGAGAGCGTCCCGGGGCCTTCGCGGCGGTGACGGTCCGTGCGGTGTCATCGCTGCCGTCCTTGGTCGAGCTCGCCACTCCCCTGCTGGTCCGAGACGGACTTCTCATCTGCCTGAAAGGCGCGCCGGAGGAAGCTGAGTTCACGCGCGGCGACGTCGTCGCGCGACGCTGTGGCTTGACACGCGTGGAGACCGCGGAGGTCGACGTGCCGGGAGTCGAAGCGCGGCGCACGATCGTCGTGTATCGTCGCACGGGCTCGCCAGGCGTCTCACTGCCGCGCAGGAATGGCATGGCGCAGCGACGGCCCCTTGCCTGAGTTCGTGTGGCGCGCCAGGACCGTCGTATACTGCACGGAAGCGAACGACCGGGGAGGCATGGATGGCAGGGGAAAGAACACGACCCAAGCGTGTTCTGGCGGTCGTCAACCAAAAGGGCGGCGTCGGGAAGAGCACGACTTCCGTCAATCTGGCGGCGACGCTGGGCGATCTGGGCGAGAAGGTCCTGCTGGTCGACCTCGATCCTCAGGGGAACGCCACGTCGGGTTTCGGGCTCAACAGGAACCGCCGCGAACTGTGCGTGTATGATTCGCTCCTTGGCACGACGCCGATAGCGGAGATCATCGAGCCGACGCAGGTGGAGAATGTCTTCGTCGCCCCCGCGACGATCCAGCTGGCCGGCGCCGAGATCGAGCTGGTCTCGGCGATGAGCCGTGAGGGGCGCCTGCGGGTCGTGCTGCAGCCGATCCTGGGCGACTTCGACTGGGTGATCATCGACTGTCCCCCGTCGCTNNTGGAGGGGCTGAGCAAGCTGCTCGACAGCGTCCGGTTGGTCAAGACGCACCTCAACCCCTCCTTGGACATCTTCGGCGCCGTCATGACGATGTTCGACTCCCGTACGCGTCTGTCCCAGCAGGTCGTCGACGAGGTCCGCGACTTCTTCGCCGAGAAGACCTTCGACACACTCATCCCCCGCACGGTACGGCTGTCCGAGGCGCCGAGCCACGGGAAGCCTGTCACCCTGTACGATCCGTCTGGACGCGGCGCAGAAGCGTACCGCGCACTTGCCAAGGAGGTGCTGGATCGTGTCTGAGCAGCGACGCGGCCTCGGCCGCGGTCTGGCCTCTCTGATTCCCGGCGGTGGGAACATAGGCCCGGAGGAGATCACCGAACTCCCGGTGGCGGCCATCACCCCGAACCCCGACCAGCCTCGAACGATGATCTCCCAGGACGCGATCGACGAGCTCGCCGACTCGATCGGCAAGGTCGGCATGCTCCAGCCGATCATCGTGCGTCCGTTCAGCGGCGGCTACCAGATCATCGCCGGTGAACGCCGGTGGCGCGCGGCGAAGGTCGCCGGCCTCGAGCGCGTCCCGGTCCGGGTGATGAGCACCACGGAGGTCGAGTCGCTCGAGCTCGCTCTGATCGAGAACCTGCAGCGCCAGGACCTGAACGCGATGGAAGAGTCGCGCGGCTACCGGCGCCTGCTGAACGAGCACCAGCTGACGCAGGCCGAGCTCGCGGCCAAGGTCTCGAAGTCGCGATCGGCCGTGGCGAACGCCCTCCGGCTCCTCGACCTGCCCGACGAGGTCCAGGACATGCTCGCCGAGGACAAGCTGACCGCCGGGCATGCGCGCGCGGTGCTCTCGATCCCCGACGACGACCGCCGCCTGAAGCTGGCGCACAAGATCGTCGACGAAGGCATCTCCGTCCGAGAGGCCGAGACGCTCGCACGGCTCTTCGCCGCGGGACAGACCGGCTCGCAGTCGGCTCGGCCCGTCTCGCCGAAGTCATACAAGATCGTCGCGCGCAAGATGCGCCGTCTTCTGGGCACGAACGTCCGGGTGCGCCAGACGGCGAACAAAGGCAAGATCGAGATCGACTTCCAAGGGGAGGAGGAGCTCGAGCGCATCTACTTGCTGTTGAGCGAAGGCACCTCCGAGGTCAAGGAGGCGTGACATGTCGCGGAGGATGGAATATTTTGCCATAGGTTGCATCGCAGGGATAGCGCTCGGAGTGGTGGCGGGGCTGCTTCTGGCGCCTCGAAGCGGCTCCGACACGCGACGCCGTCTGGCTGACAACGCTCGCAGGGCCGCCGACGTGGCGCGTGACGTCGCGGACCGCGCCGAGGCGACGGCGGAGGTCCTCGGAGGCCGGGTCGACCACTATCTGGGCCGGGAGCAAGAGGTCGCTTGGCGCAAAGTGCGCGAGATCCGCGAGGGCGTCGACCGCTATACGCAGGCCCAGGCGCTCTAGGCCCGATGTCACAGCGATCGTGTAGCGTCCCCTTGGCATGCTACGGGCGAAGGGGGAGGCGGTCGTGTCGCTGACTGTCATAGGGAGTCTGCCGGGGGCCGGCGGGCCCGAGCGTGCCCGCGGGATGGTGCTCTCCGCCGTCACCGAAGGCCGAAGCGGACTGATCGTCGTGCCGTCCTCGAGGTACGGCGCGCGCCTTCGTTCCGGTCTCGCCGTCGTGTGCCCCGTGGGCGTGCGGGTCCTGGCGATCAACCGATTGGTCGAGTCCGAGTGGTCGCTGAAGGGCGACGGCCGACGCATCGTGGGTGACCTGCATCGCGACATGCTCCTGTCCCGCGCGTTGGTGTCCGCCGGAGCGACCGACCGGCCCGGTCGCGGGATGGTCGCGCTCCTCGCCACGATCGGGATGCGAGCATGTGCGCAAGGCGTGGACGCCGGTGTCCGTGCGTCCGGACTGAGTGGGACGCTGGTCAAGGCACTGCGTGGCTACCTCTCGAAGCTCTCATCCGAGGGCCTTGTCGAGGCCGCCGAGGCGACGCGGCTGCTCGCTGACTGCGCTCCGCCCGCCGACATCATCGAGATCGAGGGCCTGACCTCCCTCACTCCCGACCGGGAGGCGTTGCTGCGCGGCTGGTCCGCGTCCGGTAGCCGGGTCGTGGTCGCGCTCCCGTGGGAGGCGGGGAGTGCGGCGACCCAGCCTCTCGACGCGCTCGTCAGGCGCTTGGAAGCCGCGGGCGCGACGATCGAGGTGGATCACGGGATCGCGGATGGGCGCCCGGCGGAGCTCGCGCGTGTCGCGACCGAGCTGTTCTCCGGTGCGGCGCCGAGGCCGGGGGAGGGGAGCGTCGAGCTGGGCGTCGCCCGCGGGGACGAAGCGGAGACGCGTCTGATCGCCGACCGCGTGACCGGCCTGCTGGCGCGCGGTGTTCGTGGAGAGCAGATAGCGGTCGCGTTCGGCGATCCGGGTCGCCACGTGGGATGGCTGAGGCGATCGTTCGACGACGCCGGCCTCGACGCGACGTGGGACGCTCGCATCCCCGTCCCCGAGACCCCCCTCGGCCGCTCGATGCTGCGGCTGTGGTCCTTCTGCGCCGGCGGGATGCGCCGCGAGGACCTGACGGCGTTCATGAGGTCCCCGTTCTCGGGGGCCGGGACGGATCGCGCCGACCGCATGGACGCGGAGTGGCGCGCCCGGCGG
>PKWR01000158.1 GCA_003133285.1 Coriobacteriia bacterium | reverse complement strand
TCGTGGGTCAAGGCGCCGCGCTACGAAGACAAGCCCATGGAGGTCGGCCCCCTGTCCCGCATGCTGGTGGCGTACGTCGCCGGCGATCCGGACGTCAAGGGCCTCGTCGACTTCACGCTCGCCGCGCTGGGCAAGGCCGCCGGTGCCGCGGGCCCGCTCCCTGTCACCGCACTCCAGTCGCTCCTCGGCCGCGTCGGNNGTGGGGATTCGAAGTACTTCGTGGACCAGACCGGCGAGGGTGAAGGGGCGGGCCTCTGGGAGGCTCCTCGCGGCGCACTCGGCCACTGGGTCGGCGTCAAGGGTGGCAAGATCTCCAGCTACCAGGTCGTGACCCCATCCACGTGGAACATGTCGCCTCGCGACAAGAACGGCGTCCGCGGTCCTCTGGAAGAGGCGCTCGTGGGTTCGCCCGTCGCCGATCCGGCCAAGCCGCTCGAAGCGCTGCGCATCGTGCACAGCTTCGATCCTTGACTCGGATGCGGGGTTCACGTGATTGAACCCAAGACCGGCAAGCAGTCATTTGTGATGTCCAAGCCCACTGGTAGGTGATGCAGATGTCGCACGAAGGGCATTACCGTGAGGCACATCCGTTGATCTTCGTGTTCACACACTGGATCAACCTCCTGTGCATGATCGGCCTCGCCTTCACGGGCTTCTACATCCACTATCCGTTCTTCGCCGGTTTCATGTACGGCGCGCGGACCATCCACTTCGTGTTGATGTTCATCATCCTGATCAACCTGACTTCGCGCATCATCCTGGCCTTCTGGGTCAAGACGGCGAACCAGCTTGGCACGCGTGAGACGGACATCGACCTGAAGAACTGGCTCCCGCAGAAGGAGAACAAGTACCAGTTCTGGGAGACCGTGAAGTACTACACGTTCTTCCGTAACACGCGCGTGATCTCGGCCAAGTACGGTGCGCTCCAGAAGATCGCCTATCTGGCCACACCGGTCATCACCCTGTACATGGCGTACACCGGCTTCGCGATCTACACGCCGGCGCACAACTGGGCGATCTGGCCGTTCTTCGCCGCGGGCGTCAGTTTCTTCGGAGGCGCCATAGGCATCAGGATCGCTCACTACTTCGGTATGTGGGTCGTCATCCTGTTCACGATGGTCCACGCGTACCTCGCGGCCATCGACGGCTTCAAGCCGCTGTGGGGCCTCATCTTCCTCTGGAGAGAGACGCCGGGAGACGAGCACTAGCACTCGCTCGCGCGTCGCGCTCGCAGCGACACGCAGTGTGACGAAGGGCCCGGGAGCGACACGCTCCCGGGCCCTTCCGTCGCCCTCGAATACAGGATTCGGGCAGCCGGCGTCGAATGAAGCCGGTGAGTGGCAGTGACCTGCGCGCCGGCACGCGAGCGTCACGCACGCACCGCTTTGCCGGCACACTATGGACCGCACTCTGGGGGATGATCATGCTCGCCGAACGCGCACTCACTGCCGTCATGCGGCCGCTCAGCCGCTGGTACACCTCTCACGAACCCGTGGAAGACGCCCAGATCCCCGCTCCCGCCGCGGGCAAGACGTATCTCCTCTACGCCCACGTCCCGTTCTGCGAGCGGCTGTGCACCTACTGCTCGTTCAACCGGTTCCTCTTCAACGAGGACATCGCCATGCGCTACTTCGCCGATCTGCGCGAGGAGATGCGCATCGCCGCGGGCCTCGGCTACCGGTTCGGCTCGCTGTACGTGGGCGGCGGCACTCCGACGATCCTCGTGGACGAGCTGTGCCAGACGATCGACCTGGCGCGGGAGCTCTTCCACATCCGTGAGGTCTCGGCGGAGACGAGCCCCAACCAGATCGGGCCGGAACTCGCGGAGCGGCTCGAGGGCCGGGTCGACCGGATGTCGGTCGGGGTGCAGAGCTTCGACGACAAGCTCCTCCGCCAGATGGACCGCCGCGAGAAGTACGGCTCGGGCAAGGAGCTGTTCGAGATCATCTCGAACAGCCGTGACCTGTTCCACTCCCTCAACGTCGACATGATCTTCAACTTCCCGTCGCAGACCGAGACGATGCTGCGTCGCGACGCGAAGCTCCTGAAGGAGACGGGCTGCAACCAGAGCACGTTCTACCCGCTCATGGCGTCACCAGGCCAAAAGAGCGCGCTCTCCTCGCAGATCGGCCGCGTCGACATGACCCGCGAGAAGCGCTTCTACGACGTGATCGATGAGGAGATGGGCCACGGGTTCGAGCATTCCAGCGCCTGGACGTGGTCCAAGGAGAAGGGCGGGATGATCGACGAGTATATCGTCGACTACCCCGAGTATCTGGGCATCGGCTCGGGCGCCCAGTCCTTCCTGGGCGGACGCCTGTACACCAACACGTTCTCGCTCAACGCCTACGCCGAACGCGTGCACGCGGGACGGCTCTCGGTGACGCAGCGAGGCAAGCAGTACACCCAGCGCGACATGATGCGCTACCGGTTCGTCACCGACCTCTTCGGCCTGCGGCTCGACAAGCGCAGGTTCATCGCGGACTTCGGCACCACCGTCGAGCGCGGACTGTGGGGCGAGATCCAGTTCATGCGCGCGGTCGGCGGCTTCGACAGGGACGACGACGAGTGCCTCACGCTCACCCGGACGGGCCGCTATCTGCTCGTCGTGATGATGCGCGAGATGCTGACGGGCTCGAACCGCCTGCGTGACGAGGCCCGTGCCGCCCTGCCCGCTGACGAACGCGCCCTGCTGCTCGAGGGCGCGCCTGTCGACGTCGTCCAGGGACTGGCCTCATAGCGATCACGCCCCGGCATGCCGCTCCAGCAGGTGCACCGCGGGGTGCGCTAGAATCGGCGCACCCGTCCCGCCTTCGAGGAGGCCTCTTGAGCGTCGAACGCATCACTGTCATGGGCATCGGCAACCCGCTGATGATGGACGAGGGTGTGGGCGTCCGGGTCATGGAGGTCATGATGGGGACACTCAAGTTCCCCGACAACGTGACGCTGATCGACGCCGGCACGATGGGCATGGGCATCCTGAACCTCTTCCAGGAGTGCGACTACCTGCTGGTCATCGATGCCGTGGACGGGACCGGCGAGGCTCCCGGGACCGTCGTACGCCTCTCTCCCGAGGACCTCGCTCCCAACCAGGTCAAACACTCGATGCACGACGTACGTCTCGTGGACGTGCTCGAGGCGGCGATGCTCATGGGCTGCCGTCCCGAGGCCGACTGCATCGGCATCCAGATCGAGGACATGGGCGCGGTGAAGATCGGATTGACGCCCGCGGTCGAGGCAGCGGTGCCGGCGGCGGTGACGGCCGCCCTGGAGGTCCTGGCCGAGCACGGGGTGACCGCGACGGTCGCCGAGAGCGCCTCCGACGAGGGAGACATACTCGAGGCCATCCGCACGTACTCGACCTCCCGCGGGCCCTCGCGGGGCCTGTAGCGCCCGAGACGGCATGCCGCCGCGCCGGGATCAGTCGCGCAGCGCCGCGCGCAGAGCGGTGGCGATCCCTGCGGCATCCAGGCCCTCGCGGGCGTACAGGTCGCGAGACGTGCCCGACGAGCGGTAGCCGTCCACACCGAGGCGGAGCAACTGCGTGGCGCGCCCGTGGAGCGCCAGCCACTCCGCCACCGACGCGCCCAGACCCGTGCGCACGTTGTGGTCCTCGACGGTCATGACCAGCGGCGCGGCCATCAGGCGGTCCATGACGTCCTCGTCGAGGTCGAGCGGGCAGGATGCGATCGCGACCGCGACCCCCATCCCCTCGGAACGCAGGAGGTCCGCGGCGTCGACTGCCGCGCCGGAGGGCGTGCCCATCACCAGCAGTGAGGCGTCCGCGCCCTCGCGGACGACGTCGATCGTTCCGTACTCGAAGCGGTAGTCGCCTGCGAAGACCGGATCGCCGGCCGCGTCGGCGATCACGGGGAGCTTGCTGCGCCCCATGGCCACCGCGACGCAGCCGGGCATGGCCGCCGCGGCTCGCACCGCACGGTCCGTCTGGTTCGGGTCGGCCGGCACGATCACCTTCCAGCCGAACGCGTTGCGCAGGGCTCCCACGTAGTCGAGACACTGGTGCGTCTTGCCGTCCTCCCCCACGTCCAGCCCGCAGTGCGTGAGGGCCAGCGTGAGGTTCGCCTGGTTGATGTCGTTGAGGCGCTGCTGGTTGTGGACCTCATCGCAGCCGAAGACACCGAAGTCAGCCCAGAAACTCACGGCACCGTTGACGGAGACGGCACCGGCCGCGGTGGCGGCGTTGTGCTCCCCCACCCCGCACTCGATGAAGGCGTCCGGACGCGCCGCCGCGAACTCCTCGGTCTTCACCGAGACGGCGAGGTCGCAGTCGAACACCGCGACCGGCAACGACGGGTCGGCCTCTGCGAGGTCGAGCAGCGCCCGGCCCCAGGCCGAGCGGTCGTCGGTGAGCGTGTCGCGGGTGTAGGTGCGCGGCGTGCCGGGTTTGGTCACCAGCACGGGCGGCTGCCACGTAGCCGGCGCCGTGGCCGGACGCAGCGGCCGCCGCTCGCGCGCGCGCTCGAGCCAACCGGCGTCGAGTCCCAGCTCGTCCATCGCGCGCGCGTACTCGTCGGGCTTCAGCCCGCGCCCGTGGAACTCGGGGTCGTCCTCCATGAAGGACACGCCCTTGCCGATGACGGTGTGCGCAAGGACCGCGTGCGGACGGTCGCCGTCGGCGCGCGCCGCCGACACGGCGGCGTACAGCGCGGCGGTGTCGTGTCCGTCCACGTGCGCGACCGCCCATCCGTCCGCGGCAAAGTCCGCCGCGACGTCGACCGGCATGACCTCGCTCGTGTGACCGGATATCTGGACGCGGTTCAGGTCAACGACGACGGTGAGATCGCACAGGCGGTACTTCGCCGCGAGGCGTCTCGCCTCGCCGACCTGGCCCTTCATCTGCTCCCCGTCGGACATGGCGACGAAGGTGTGCCACCCGCCGCCGGTGACCCGGGCCGCAAGGGCGGAGCCGACTCCCACGGACAGCCCCTGGCCGAGGTTGCCGCTCGACCACTCGACACCGGGCACCGACCGCTCGACGTGGCCCTCGAAGATCGATCCGGCCTGCCGGAAGTGCGCCACGGCGTCCTCGAGCTCGAAGAACCCGTTGTCCGCGAGGACGCAGTAGACGCCCGGCGAGGTATGGCCGTGGCTGACGACCACGCGGTCACGCGCCGTCCACGCAGGCTCGTCGGGACGCAGGTTCGCATAGCCGTAGAGGACCTGGTAGAGCTCCAGGGAGGACATCGAGCCGCCGGGGTGCCCTGAGGCCGCCAGCGACGTCATGGTGAGGATGGCGCCCCTCAGGATGCGTGCCCGTCCCGCCAGACGATCGACGTCTGAGGGATCGAGCTGAGGGGACTTGAATCCGCGTTCGGTCACTGCGGGCTCCTTCGATGCGCTGCATGCTGGCACGGCCGTGTGGCTCTCACCTCGAGTATGCCCGAGAGGCCTCGAGCCTAGTGGGCGCGCTGCACCTGACCCGCCGCAACGGTGTCCTCTTCGAGCACGATCCCCAGGTCCGCGAGGACCTTCGTGACCGCGCGCTCGCCGCTCTCGATGCAGTTGGGGACGCCGACGCCCCGGAACGCCCCGCCCGCGAGCGCGAACGCGGGGATGTCCGCCGAGCGCCGCTCGATCTCGTCCACGCGGTCGAGGTGACCGAGGGTGTACTGCGGCATGCCGCCGTTCCACCGGTAGACACTCGCGAACACGGGCCGCGCGTCGGGACTCATGCCCAGCAGGTCGACGATCTGCCGGCGCACCGTCTCGATGAGCGCCGCGTCGTCCATCTCCTCCAGCAGGTGCTGATTGGCCGGACCGCCGACGAAACCGCGGAGCAGCA
>PKWR01000062.1:4742-7543 GCA_003133285.1 Coriobacteriia bacterium | reverse complement strand
GTTGGGCGCATCAGCGGTGGACTGCGCCATTTCCTTGTTGCTCAGAGGTTACGCCATCCGCTGGATGCGCTTGTTCGACCAGTCCGCCACACGCTAGGTGGGCCAAGAGACCTCGACTTGCGAGGACTCTGACAGCAACTGGGTCACCGCTAGGATGAAAGCGGCCGCACCAAGAGGGTCGCCCGTGCCGGGTCCGGGGCGCAGCGCGGCGGCCTCAGATCCCAGGAACTCCAAAGGCTCGCCGAGTTCAAACTCCACGCTCAATCTAAGGTCGCGCAGAGCTCCCAGTATCGGGGATTCGGTGTCCATGCCGACGAGTACCCCTCGGCTGCTGGTCGACTCAAGCCTGACCTTGGTCACAGCCGCCACCGGCCAGGATCGAAGCACTGTTGCCTCCTGATCTTGGGTCAAGTCGACCACTTGGTACTTGCTGACGAACAGAGCGCGATTCCGTAGTTCGTGTTGGTAGCGGACGCACGCCGTGGGCATCGTGACCAGGCATCGAGCCAGAGCCATGCAGGCCTCGGCACGTCCGTAGAACTCAGCGGGCAGTAGTGTCTGACTCTGTTCAAGTGAGATTGCCACGAGTCCTCCATCCGCGACCGCCCGCCCTTGGCCGACGGATCTTGTCGAACGTTGGGCGCATCAGCGGTGGACCGCGCCCACTCCATTGTTGTTCACACCGTACGCCATCCGCTGGATGCGCTTGTTCGGCGAACCGTCTACAGCCCCTTGAGAATGAGTCGCTCCATCCGCTCCGCGGCTGAGGCGCGCACGGCATCTGAGCCGACCAGACAGAACACGAGCGGAATAGATGTGCCAATAGACCAGACCAGCCAGATCTCGTCGAGCCCTGGGTGCGGCACGTTTCCGAGAACATCCTGCAACGCGGCCGTGAGAATCTGCTCGTTCACCATCGACATGTCATGCGATTGCAGGACCAGAACCGTGGTCGCACCGTTCGCTTGATAGTGCGCGAGTTCCGTGTACTTGTGATCAAGGCGGTCCGCGATGCTGTCGCGGAGCATCACGCTGAAGTCCCCCTGAGGAATGGTTCGCTGCATACACGCGACACGAAGATCGCTTTGGAGGCGCTGGAGAACAAACTCGCCTGCAATGCCCTGAAGGCGGAATGAGGTCCACCCCTCAGGCGCATCACCGGCGTTCGCCATGAACCAGCCACGGATCGCAGCGCTCAGTGCAACCCAGTCTGTGCCCGGTCGTAGGGCCTCATCTGGCACACGAACCTGGTACATGTCAGGGAAGATGCCGCCGAGTTCGTCCCCGAGTGGAAGTACGTGGTCAGCGAACACCTTCCCTGACGAGTAGGCTCCCGCGAAAGACGGGAGGACCGTGTGCTCGATGGCGAGTGGTGGGCAGTCGTCGCACTCTGCCCAGGCGTCGATCTCCCTTGCGGTGCGATTGAGCTGATCGGGGCGTCGGGATATCTCGTACGTAGTCCCGTGAACATCGTTGAACGCCTCAAGGAAGGCAGTGAGGGCTTGATCTTCCACTGCACCCTCTCGGTTTCGCCGAACGTGTGGCGCTTAACCTGCGCGCCGCTTCCCCACCATTGTGCGCTTGCCAAAACGCATCAGGTTGACGCGCTTGTTCGACACGCCGAGGTGACCTATCCGCCAAGAAGAGTCCTTGGCGCTACCTGCAACAACCAGACAAGTGCAATCCCGAATACGAACATGACCGAGAAGATGATGGCAAGCGCTTTCACGGAGATGGGCGGGGGCGGCGGTGTCACGCCTGACTCGCGTTCGACGATTCCGTCCACTGTGATCGCTGCGCCGGCACCGATCATCGGCCCACCCATGCCCGCGGTCGCGTTGCCCGCGCCGAACTTGCCGAACTCATCCCCGCGATGCATCCGCGACGCCTTTGACATCGAGCGTCCTCCGGTCATGTCGAACGTGTGGCGCATCAGCGGTGGACCGCGCCACTTCCTTGTTGCTCAGAGCGTACGCCATCCGCTGGATGCGCTTGTTAGGCGGGCGGGAGTCCAAGCGCCGCTCTGCTGAGAGACACAGCCACTGCCTTCAGAACCTCCATGGACACGGTTCCGGCGGTCCCAAGGACCTTCGTCTTGGTCTTGTTCCAGATTGTGTCGTCGCGGATGGCGTCGAGGAAGTCGTGGCCCTCCCAAGTCAACGCACGGACCTGCGCTTTGACCGGCTCCGAACCCCAAGCCTTCGCGACAGTCGCCTCAACCAAGCCCGCCTGAATCATCAGATCAACGTTGTACGCGAACTCGCCCTCGGGGCATCCGGCAACGCCCGCAAGCGCCTCGCGCCCGGTCAGGCGCTCGGTCGAAAGGAGGATCTCGCGGACAAGATCCATGTCGCGCTTCACTTTGAGCCCCCCGTTCCGTGTCGTCCCGCCTAACGTTGGGCGCGTCAGCGGTGGACCGCGCCACTTCCTTGTTGCTCAAAGCCTACGCCATCCGCTGGATGCGCTTGTTAGGCCTGCGGTCGCCTACCCTCGCGCCGACCGAAGACCATTGCTGCCAACGCGACAACCAGGAACGGCGCGTAGAGACCGAGCATGGTAAACGGATTCCAGTCCGGGGTGGCCGCTGAGGCCGCCACTGGGCCAAGGAGGACGCATGCGATGGTCAGCGCGACCCAGTCCATAGTCCGAGCCGGGAGCCGCCTCGTGAGGAGTGCGAACAGCGCGCCGACAGCCGCCAGTAGCGCGACCACGTAGACGAACGATATGAGCGCTTGAGGAGCGGACATGCAGCCTCCAATGGAACCCTGCGTGCGTCATGCCTAACAATGATTATGCGGGTC
>PKWR01000062.1:0-4699 GCA_003133285.1 Coriobacteriia bacterium | reverse complement strand
ACGTGGGTGTAGATCATCGTCGTGTTCACGCTCTTGTGGCCGAGCAGCTCCTGGATCGTGCGGATGTCGTAGCCGGACTCGAGCAGATGCGTCGCGAACGAGTGCCGGAACGTGTGGCACCCCACCCGCTTGGGGATGCCGGCCGCGCGCACCGCGTCCTTCACGGCCCGCTGCAGGATGGACTCGTCGGTGTGGTGCCTCCCCTGCTCCCCGGTCTCGGCGTTCCTCCAGCGGTAGCGCTGCGGGAACACCCACTGCCACCTCCACTCGGTCGCCGCGTTCGGGTACTTGCGCTGCAGCGCCTCGGGGACCAGCACGCGGCCCCATCCGTCCGCCAGGTCCTGACGGTGGATCGCCCGCACGTTCCTGAGGTGCTCCCGCAACGGGTCCTTCAGGCCCTCCGGGAGCACGGTGACGCGGTCCTTGTTGCCCTTGCCGTTGAAGACGACGATCTCGCCGCCTTCCAGGTCCAGGTCCTGCACGCGCAGGCACAGGCACTCGGACAGCCGAAGTCCCGAGCCGTACAGCAGCGAGGCCATGAGCTTCGTCTCGCCGCTCATCTGCGCCAGGACGGCCCGGGTCTCGGCGCGTGTCATCACGATGGGCACGTGGTGGGACTTCCGGGCGCGGACCACCGTGCCGAGATCGCCCATCTCGATACCGAGCACGTGGCGATAGAGGAACAGCAGCGCCGCCAGCGCCTGGTTCTGGGTCGACGCGCTGACCTTCTCCCCGACCGCCAGGTGCGTCAGGAACTCGTTGACCTCGGGCTCCCCCATCTCCTTGGGGTGCCGCAGCTTGTGGAAGCGGATGTAGCGCTTCACCCACAACACGTAGACCTGCTCCGTGCGCGGGCTGTAGTGGCGCGTGCGCAGCGCCTCGCTCATCCGGTCGAGCAGTCTAGGCTGGTCCGGGATGCCCATCGACGGCTCCCTCCCCTGTCGCGGCGGCCGTGCCGCCATGGTGGCAGGAGGGTCTGACTTCGGGAGTACCGGATGCCTACCTCCAGACCGGTGCGCGGAAGAGCCGGACCGCTCATCCCTCGATCCAGGAGAAGGTGGAGACGCCGAACGCGGCGAGCGCCACGGTCAGCACCGACAGGACGACCAGGTCGACGCCGACGCCGAAGTGCGTCTGGTGGATGAGCACGTCGCGCAGCGCGTCCACCGCGTACGACAGCGGATTGGCGGTCGACACCACCGCCAGAAGGAGCGGCACGTCTTTCAGCGGGTAGAGCGCCCCCGACAGGAAGTACAGCGGGAAGACGACGAAATTGTTGATCGCTTGGAACCCCTGGAAATCGTTCACGTGCGAGGCGATCTCCGAGCCCAGGCATGCCATGCCGATCGCGAGCACGGCCATCACGACAAGCGCGAGCGGCACCAGCGCCCAGTTGGCGGGCCGGAACCCGAGCACCATGGCCGACAGGAAGACCAGCACCCCTTGGAGCCACGCGATCGTCGCGCCGCCGAGCACCCCTCCCATCATGATCGTCAGGCGTGAGACGGGGGCGACGAGCGTCTCCTTGAGGAACCCGAACTGCTTGTCCCAGATGATCTGGATGCCCCAGAACACGGAGGAGAACAGGATGGTCTGGACGATGATCCCCGGCACCAGGAACTCGATGTAGTTGCCGCCGCCCGCTTTCTGGAACACCGACCCCAGGCCGTAACCGAGCGCGAGCAGGTACAGGATGGGCTGCCCCAAAGCGCCCAGGATGCGGGAGTTCGAGCGCAGGTAGCGCTTCATCTGCCGCAGCCATAGGATGCGCAGCGCCTCCCACTTCATCTGCGCTGCCCCCGTATACGCTCGCGAAGCTGCCCGCTCCCCTCGATCCGCTCCTCCCGGATGGTCGTCCCGGTGAGGCTGAGGTACGCCTCCTCGAGCGTGGAGGTGCCTGTCTGCTGCTTGAGTCCGTCGACCGATCCCATCGCGACGATCCGACCGAAGTCGATGAGCGCGATGCGGTCGGCGACCATCTCGGCCTCCTCGATGTAGTGCGTGCTGAAGAACATCGTGGTGCCCTCGGTGCGGTTCATCTCCTCGACGTGCCGCCACAGGAGCACCCGGGTCTGCGTATCGAGGCCGATGGTCGGCTCGTCGAGGAAGGGGATGCTGGGGTTGTGGAGGAGCCCGCGGGCCACCTCCAGCCGTCTGACCATGCCTCCCGAGAAGGTCTTGACGTAGTCGTTCTCACGGTCCGCGAGCTTCACGAGGTCCACACGGCTCCCGTAGGTACGCCCGCCAGCCGCAGCGCCTCGTCGCGCACCAGAGCCACGGTGTCGTCCACCGGGAGACGAGCCGAGGGGTACGTCGGCTCCTCAGCGATAGCGTGCGAGGACGGCCTCGGCACACCGCATGCCGTCGACCGCGGCGGACATGATGCCGCCCGCGTAGCCGGCGCCCTCGCCGCAGGGATAGACGCCCCGCAGATTCGACTGCAGGGTGTCGTCACGCAGCACGCGCACCGGGGAAGACGACCGCGTCTCCACTCCCGTCAGGACCGCGTCCCTCGTCGCGAAGCCGCGCAGGCGGCGATCGAACATCGGCGCCGCCTCCCGCAGCGACGAGACGGCGAAGTCCGGCAGGCACAGCGAGAGGTCGGCGTACTCCACTCCGAGCGGATAGGTCGGCTGGACCTCGCCCGCCGCCGAGGATGCGACGCCCTGCAGAAAGTCACCCATGAGCTGGGCGGGTGCGCGGAAGTCCCTCCCGCCGAGTTCGAACGCGGCGTTCTCCCAGCGCCGCTGGAACCGCACACCCGCCAACGGGTGGTCGTCTTCGAAGTCCCCGGGCGAAACACTCACCAGAAGCGCCGCATTCGCGTTCGCGCCGTCGCGGGCGAACCGGCTCATGCCGTTCGTGACGACTCCCCCCGCCTCGCTCGCCGCAGCTACCACCCAGCCACCGGGACACATGCAGAACGTGTAGACCCCGCGACCGGAGGACAGGTGGCATGAGAGCTTGTAGTCCGCCGCGCCGAGCGCCGGATGACCGGCCGCTGAGCCGTACTGCGCGCGGTCCACCATGCGCTGGTCGTGCTCGATGCGGACCCCGATCGAGAACGGCTTCTGCACGAGACCCGCGCCGCGGAGGTGCAACATCTCCAAGGTGTCGCGCGCGCTGTGGCCCGTCGCCAGGATGAGTACTTCGGCAGCGAACTCCTCGCGCCCCCGGTCGCTCTGTGTGACGATGCCACGGAGCTTTCCGTCCTCATCGAGGATGAGGTCGGAGAGGCGCGTGCCGAAGCGCACCTCGCCGCCGCGAGAGATGATCTCCTCCCGCAGCCTCTTCACGGCCCCCGCGAGGTGGTCCGTGCCGATGTGGGGCTTCGCCTGCCACAGGATCTCCTCGGGTGCGCCCGCCTCGACGAATGCCTCGAGGACGCTGCGGCATCGGGGGTCGTGCGTGTTGGTGGTGAGCTTGCCGTCCGAGAAGGTCCCCGCGCCTCCCTCTCCGAACTGGATGTTCGAGTCCGGGTCGAGCACGCCGTCGCGGATGAAGGCGTTCACCGCACGGACGCGTCCGTCCACCGCTGCTCCGCGCTCGAGCACGAGCGGCCGCGCGCCTGCCCGCGCCAGAAGAAGCGCCGCGAAGAGCCCCGCTGGGCCCGTGCCCACGACGACGGGACGCACCTCAGGGGCGACGGCGAGCCTCGTGACGGCCGGCAGCGGCTCGGCGGCCGCGATGAGCACATCCTTGTCCGCGACGCGGCGCACGACAGCCGTCTCGTCGTCGGCCGCCGAGGCATCGAGCGTCACACCGAGCGTCACCACGAGGTGGACGTTGCTCTTGCGACGTGCGTCGACCGAACGCTTGAGCAGACGGAGCGAGGCGATCAGCTCCGCATCGATGCCCAGACGTTTGGCCGCGGCGCGTCTCAACGCGTCCTCGGCCGCAGGTTCGCCCGCGGAAAGCGGGAGAACGAAGTTCCTGATCTGTATCACTCAGAGCCTCTCGAACTGACAGCGCACTCCTGCGGCGTCGCCACGGCGGGCATGGCCTGCCTCCAAACGACATCTTAGAGGTCCCACGAGACAGCGGCGCAGACTGCTGAGCCTCGCACTGGCGCCCGCCGAAGCGACACGGTAGGTATCCTATATGCCTACACAAGGCGATCGTGTCGTATCGCGTCGCACCGGCTCTGTCGAGGATCGAGGTTCGCCTAGGTGGCCTATCTGCTTGGATGCGAGAACGTCCATCTGGAGTACCCGACGAAGAAGGTCTTCGACTCGGTCACGCTCGGGATCAACGAGGGCGACCGCATCGGCGTCGTCGGCGGCAACGGCGACGGCAAGTCGACCCTCCTTTCGCTGCTCGCGGGATCGGTCACGCCCGATGACGGCCGCGTCATGCGGCGCGGCGGAACCAGCATCAGCACGCTCGAGCAGACCGATTCCCTCGACCCGGAGGCGACCGTCGCCTATGCGGTCGTCGGGGACGCACCCGAGCACACGTGGGCCTCAGACGCCCGGATCCGCACCACGATCCGCGGCCTCATCGCGGACATCCCCTGGGACAGTCGGATCGGCGAGCTCTCCGGCGGACAGCGGCGCCGCGTGGACCTTGCCCGCGTGCTCATCGAAGACTGCGATGTGCTCATGCTCGACGAGCCGACCAACCATCTCGACGTCCACGCCATCGCGTGGCTTGCCGACCACCTCAAGAACCGTTGGCCGAAGAAGTCGGGCGCGCTCCT
>PKWR01000218.1 GCA_003133285.1 Coriobacteriia bacterium | reverse complement strand
CAGGCCGCGACCTCCGGCGCCGCCCTGCTGCGGGCCTGCGCCCTTGACGCCACCTCGCGCAGCGCCGTCGAGCGCGCCGCGCGGACGCACCGGCTCTCCGGGCGCGGAGTCACACGGCTGCTGCGCGTCGCCCGCACCATCGCGGACCTCGACGACAGCGAAGCGGTCACGACACGCCACATCCTGGAGGCCTCCTGCTACCGGGCGATCTCGTGAGCGCCGACGTGCGGTTCGTGCTGCGACGGGGCGAGCCCGGCTATCCCGCACACCTCGAGCTGACACCTCGGCCGCCACGGGTGCTCTACGGCTTCGGGGACCCGGGCGCGCTGCGGCCGGCGCTGGCGATCATCGGGTCGCGCAAGGCCACACCGTACGGCCTCGACTGCGCCGCCGTCTTCGCGCGCTGCGCGGCCGATGCCGGCGTGCCCGTGGTCTCGGGCGCAGCGATGGGATGCGACCTCGCCGCGCACCGGGCGACCCTCGACGCGAACGGCACGACGGTGGCCGTCCTCGGCTGCGGAGCCGACGTCGACTACCCCGCCCGCGCCCGCGATGTCCTGGCGACGCTTCGCGAAGGCAGGGGAGCGGTGGTGTCGGAGTTCCCGTGGGGCATGCCGCCCGCCCGCGGCCATTTCCCGGCGCGCAACCGGATCATCGCGGGCCTGGCGTATGCGGTCCTGGTCGTCGAAGCGGCTCTTCCCAGTGGCACCTTCTCGACCGCGGACCACGCTCTGGAAGCGGGCCGCGACGTCCTCGCGGTCCCGGGGAGCGTCTTCTTCCACGGGTCGGCCGGCTGCAACCGTCTGATCCGCCAGGGGGCCGCCCCCGTCTCCTGCATCGAGGACCTCCTCGACTCCTTGGCCGGATGCGGGCTGATCGAGATGGTCCGGGGAGCGGGGCAGGGCGCGGCGGGCCCCACTCCGCTGTCGCCGGCCTCCTCCGATCCGGTCCTGTGCGCGCTGCTCGCTCAGCCCACGGCGCCCGATGCGCTGGCGACCGCTCTCTCGATGGACGCGGGCGAGCTGCTGCGCGCCCTGGCGGTGCTCGAAGCGGACGGGCGCGTCGCCCGCTATCCCGACGGGAGGTACGGTCCGTGCGTGCCACGCTGACGCTACAATCGAGCAACGCGCGGGGTCCGCCACGCGTGTCCCCGCTCCCGTGAGGAGAATGCGTGCGTCGCACCATCACCGTCATAGGCGGCGGTCTCGCGGGAAGCGAGGCCGCCTATCAGCTCGCCGTCCGCGGGATCGGCGTCCGCCTCATCGAGATGCGCCCCTCGCCGCAAGCGCCCGCCCACCACACCGGCCTTCTCGGCGAGCTCGTGTGCTCGAACTCCCTGAAGTCGGACGACCCCGACACGGCCGCGGGCATGCTCAAGCGCGAGCTCGACGCTTTGGGGAGTGTCGTCTTGGCGTGTGCGCGGGCCACCGCCGTCGCGGCGGGAGGTGCGCTCGCCGTCGATCGCAGCGCGTTCGCAGCGTTGCTCACACAACTAGTGACCGCGCGCCCTGAGATCGAGCTGGTCCGCGCCGAGGCCATGGAGCTGCCGCCCGGCGAGGTCATCCTCGCCACGGGCCCGCTCACCTCGGCCGGCCTCGAACCCGCGCTGCGCGACCTCGCGGGCGAGGACCGCCTGGCCTTCTACGACGCCGCTGCGCCGATCGTCGACGCTGCGACCATCGATCACTCGGTCTGCTTCGCTCAGTCGCGCTACGACAAAGGGGGCGGCGCCGACTACCTCAACTGCCCGATGGATCGCGAGCAGTACGAGGCGTTCATCGGTGCGCTCACCTCCGCCGCGCGCGTCACGGCGAAGGAGTTCGAGTCGGCCGATCTCTTCTACGCGTGCCAGCCGGCCGAGGAGGTCGCGCGCCGAGGCCTCGACGCGCCGCGGTTCGGCGCCATGAAGCCGGTGGGGCTCACCGACCCCCGAACCGGCCGCCGGCCGTGGGCCGTCGTGCAGCTGAGGCCGGAGAATCGCGAGCACACCGCGTACAACCTCGTCGGCTTTCAGACGAACCTCACCTTCCCGGAACAGGCGCGGGTGTTCCGCATGATCCCGGGTCTCGGATCGGCAGAGTTCCTGCGCTACGGCGTCATGCACCGCAACACGTTCGTCGACGCACCGCGGCTGCTCACCCCGGACCTGGCGGTGCGCGGTTGCCCGCGGGTCCGCATCGCAGGCCAGCTCTCCGGCACCGAGGGCTACCTCGAGGCAACGGCGGGCGGGCTCGTCGCCGCCCTCGGATTCGTCGCGAACGGCACCGTGCCGGTGCAGCTCCCCGCCGAGACCGCGCTCGGCGCGCTGCTCGGCTACGCCACGGGCCCGGAGACCCGGCCGTACCAGCCCATGCACGTCAACATGGGACTCATGCCTCCTCTCACGCCTCCCGCCCGAGGGAAGCGGGAGCGCTACGCCGCCTATGCGGCCCGCGCCGCTGCCGCCATGTCCGGCTGGCTCGAGTCCCGACCCGACCTCGACGTCGAGCGGGTCCGCGCTCTTCTCGCGAGCGAGGCGACGCAGTGAGCGGACCGGACGCCTCCGCTCTCGTCGACCGCTTCCTCGCGCAGCTGGCGACCGAGCGCAACGCATCCCCCCAGACGGTCCGTGCCTACTCGTCCGACCTGGCGCGCTACCTGGAATGGGCCGAACGCTCCGGGTCCGACCCGCTCGGCTCGGACCCTCGCATCCTGCGTCGCTACCTGGCTGACCTCGACCGCGCGCAGTACGCGCGGCGCACCATCGCCCGCAGGCTGTCGGCCGTGCGCTCGCTGTTCGCGTACCTCAACCGCGAGGGGGTCCTCTCACACGACCCCGCATCGGTCGTCGCCACCCCGAAGCTGCCCGCCCGCCTCCCGCGGCTCGTCCCGACCGACCTGCTCACCGAGCTGCTGGACCAACCACCGGCCGACGATGCTGGTGGACTGCGCGACCGCGCCATCCTCGAGTTGCTCTATGCGACGGGCGCGCGCGTCAGCGAACTCGTCTCGCTCGACCTCGGCGATGTCGACCTCCCGGGAGGCCAGATCCGCGTGACGGGCAAGGGCGACAAGCAGCGCATCCTCCCGCTGCACCGCGAGGCCGTTTCGCGCGTCCAGAGCTACCTCGCCCAAGGGAGGGCCCGCCTCAAGCCGAGGGCGGGGGAGGACGCGGTCTTCCTCAACCGCATCGGCACCCGGCTCACCGACGGCGGCATCCGACGGATGCTCTCCCGTCACCTGGGCGCCCTCGGTGCGTCGTCCGGAGTGACGCCGCACACCTTCCGGCACACCTTCGCGACCCACCTGCTCGAGGCGGGGGCCGACCTGCGCACCGTGCAGGACCTGCTCGGGCATGTTGCCCTGTCCACGACCCAGATTTACACTCACGTAGGGGTGCAACGACTCCAGCGGGTGCACCGAGACGCGCACCCACGTGCCTGACGCAGGATCATCGAAGGGGCCGTGCGCATGAAGCACCCGCATCAGCGGGACGATCTCGTGACGCTGTGGGGGCGTTTCGTCTCCTCCCACGACGAAGAGGCCCGCGAGCAGCTGATCCTCAACTACTCGCCGCTGGTCAAGTTCGTCGCTGGCCGAGTCGCCGCCAAGCTTCCCAACTCGGTCGAGAACTCAGACCTCATCTCGTACGGGATCTTCGGGCTGATCGACGCGATCGAGAAGTACGAGCCCGAGCGCGGGTTCAAGTTCGAGACCTACGCGATCTCGCGCATCCGCGGCGCCATCATCGACGAGCTGCGCGCACTCGACTGGGTCCCCCGCAGCGTCCGTGCGCGGGCCCGTGACATCGAGAACGCGATCGCGTCGCTCGAGAACCGGCTGAACCGCACGCCGGACGACTCCGAGGTCGCCGCCGAGATGGGGATCTCGCTCAAGGAACTCCAGGACGCCTACACCAAGCTCTCCTACACCTCGATCGTGTCGTTCGACGAGATATGGGCGCCGAACGCCGACCGCGACGAGCAGAGCACCCTCGCGTCCATCATCAAGGACGAGTCCGCCCCGGACCCGGTGGCCGCGTTCGAGTCGGAGGAGATCAAGGAGATCCTCGCTGACGCGATCGAGAAGCTTTCCGAGCGCGAGCGCACCGTCGTCGCGCTCTACTACTACGAAGGCCTCCAGCTCAAGGAGATCGGCCAGGTCCTCGGGGTGACGGAGTCGCGGGCGAGCCAGCTGCACACCAAGGCCGTCCTCCGCCTTCGCGCGCGCCTTCACGCGGCTCACGGATTCGTGGCCTGACACGCGGTCCGCCGCGCGACGCCGATGTTTGTCGCTGCCCTGACCCGGTGCTACACTACTCCGGCTTTCAATACACACGCCCGCCGGTCCGTGGCGCGCGGTGCCGTCACTTGTAAGAACGTGACGGTCGCGACACGGGCACCAAGCCGCCGGGCGGAGGAACGAACCGATAACAGGAGGTAGCACTATGCCCGTCGTCGCCATGAAGGACCTGCTCGAGGCAGGCGTCCACTTCGGACATCAGACCCGCCGTTGGAACCCGAAGATGAAGCCCTACATCTTCACGGAGCGCAACGGCATCTACATCCTCGACCTGCAGCGCTCGCTGCGGGAGCTGGATGCGACCTACCGCTTCGTCCGCACCATCGCCGCCCAGGGCCGCTCGGTCATGTTCATCGGGACCAAGAAGCAGGCACAGGAGGGCGTCGAGGTCGAGGCAGGCCGCGCCGGTATGCCCTACGTCAGCCAGCGCTGGCTCGGCGGCATGCTGACCAACTGGGTCACCATGCGCAAGCGCATCTCCCGCATGGTCCAGCTCGAGGCCATGGAAGCGGACGGCCGCATGGCCGCGCTCCCGAAGAAGGAGGCCCTCAAGCTGCGCGCGGAGCTCGAGAAGCTGCAGCGCAACCTGACCGGCATCCGCGAGATGCAGGAGCTCCCGGGCGCCGTGTTCATCATCGACACCAAGCG
>PKWR01000058.1 GCA_003133285.1 Coriobacteriia bacterium | reverse complement strand
TCCCGGAGACGGCGGCACTCGCCCACACGGTCGCGAGTTGCTGCCCCGAGACCGTCGCGGCGACCTGCGCCCGGTAGGTGAGCGCGACTCCTCGCGGCGCGGTGTAGTCGGCAAAGACGATCGGCGCACCGAACGTCCCCGGCACGGAGGTGGCGCCGTGTACCGCCTGCCACGTCGCGCCGCCGTCGGATGTGCGCTGCAGGCTCACGAGAGGGCCGCTGGCGCCGCTGCTCGCGTTCGGGGTCACGGTGACTGCCACGCGCTGGTTCGCGTCGTCACGGGCCGCTGAGATGGTCGGAGCCGTCGGCAGCGTGACGGCCACCGTGAACGCCGGCGACGTCCATGCGCCGGGGAGTGCACCGGCAAACGGCCGGGTGGCGCGCACGTAGGCGTAGTAGGAGCCGTTCGCGAGCGCGGCGTCGCACGCGACCGAGAGCGCGGCGGTGGATTGCGTCGAGCCGTCGATGTAGCCCAGTGGCGCGGTCCCGACGGCGGACCAGTACGGGACCGTGACCGCCGCGTCGAACCCGCCGGCCGCGACCTGGGCCGCGGTGAACACCTTCAGCTCCCAGCCGCAGTCCGTCATCGTCGCGGCACCGACGTTGTCCTGCCACGCCTCGATGAGCGCGGCCACGCCGACGTTGAAGGTCGGGAAGCTCGTCGTGGAGATCGGCGAGGACGGTGTCGTGGTGACAGACGCGGTCGGGCGCGCGGCGTAGTAGACGTCCGCGGACAGCTCGTAGATGTAGTCGCGGTTTCCGTCCGTGGGCGCGTGCCCGTCGTCGACCGCGATACCGAGGAGCCCCGCGGCTGCAGCTGCGACCCAGCCCGTGCCGATCGGCGCGAGAGCGGGTCCGGCAGAAGCGTCGGCGGCGACGTTGGTGGCGCTCGAGAACACGCCGGGGAAGCCGACCTTCGGCCCCGCACAGTAGACGCCGCCGGCCTTGAAGCCGTACAGGTTCAGCGACAGTATCTTCGGCGCGGTCCCAGTCGGCTGCTTGACCCTAGCGCATGGGACGATGGTGGCCACGTCGCTGCCACCGGGGACGGACGGGACGCCGAGGTGGTAGTAGATGCCGGGACTGCCCGCGGACATGCGCCGGATGTAGGTGGCGTCCGAGCCGTCGTGCATGATCGCCCCGCCGGTCCCGCCCGTGGAGGCGAAGCGGCTGTGGCGCGTGTTGTCCCACGTTGTGGGGACGATCGTCGTCTTCGGCATGGTGCTATCGCCTCGCGATCTGGTCGGCGAGCTGCTTGAGGCCAGCCTTGACGATGACCTTGACGTCCTCCGCGCTCGCCGCCGTGCCGCTGGGGAAGTTGAGTTGCACGGCACCCTCCGCGATGTAGACGGGGCGAGATGAGTACGAGGACGAACCGCCTCCTGCGAATGCCAGCGACGGCGAGCCGTACACGCCGTAGGAGCCGCCGCCGGTCGCGGTCGACGCGAAGGTCGCGTTGGCGCTGAACGAAGCAGCGGCGGCCATACGCGAGGCCGCGGACGTCACAGCGCCGATGCCGCCGGTCATCCCGTTGGCGAGTCCGGCGGCAAGGTTTGCGCCCATGGACGCGAACACGGTCGACGGCGAGTGGATGCCGAGCAGGTTGCGGATCCACGACACGAGGCCGGTGAAGAGACTGCCAACGCGGGACGTCAGGGTGTGCCACGCGTTCCTGATGCCGGCCCACAGCCCGGTGACGATGTTCGTCCCGATATTGACCAGGCTGCCGGGTAGGTTCTTGAAGAAGGCCACGACCTTGCCGGGGATCGACCGCATGAATGCGAGGAAGCTGTTGAACGCCGCCTTCGCACCGTTGACAAGCGAAGCCGCGTGTCCGAAGGCCACCTTCAGGCTGTTCCAGAGCGCGACGCCAGCGGCCTTGACTCCGTTGAACGCGGCGGTGACGATGGCGCGGAACTGGGCGCAGTGAGTCCAGGCGAGTACGATGATTCCTACGAGAGCTGCAATCGCGAGCATGACGAGCCCGATCGGGTTCGCGTCCATGGCGGCGTTGAATAGCCACTGCGCGCCCGTCCACGCTGCTTGTGCCAGCTTCACCAGTTGCATGGCTTTGACCAAGCCCGCGATGGTCGATACGAACGGCGCGACTATGGCAGCCAGTCCGGCGAAACCGATGACGCTCGCGATGGTGGTCTGCGCACCGGACGAGAGCTTGCCGAACCAGTTGAACACATTGCCGAGCATCGTCAGGAAGCCGCTGAACGCGGGCATGATCTTGCCGCCGATGGTCTCCTGCAGCTCCTCCAACTTGGCGTTGAACCGCGCCTGCGCGCCCGCCGAGGTCTCGCCGTAGGCCTTCGCGGACCCGGCGACCTTCTTCTGCACGGCGGCGAGCGCCTCCACGCCCTTGGTACCGGCCGGGAGCATGATGCCGAGCCGCTTCAGGGACGTGATGTTGCCCTCGTACGCCTTGCCGAGTAGGACGGCGGCTTGCGACGCGGACATCCCCTTCATGCGCGCGAGGTCCTGAACGGTGCCGAGATATTCCAGACCGACGCTCGCACTCCCCGTCGTGACCGTCATCTGCGTGAGCGCGCCACGCAACTCGTCGTCATAGAAGCCGGACAGGTTGGAGGCGGACCGTACCACCGTCTCCATCTTCGCGGAGTACGGGTCCCATGCTGCACCCGAGTTGACGACGGCGGCCTTGAGCAGGGCCTGCGTGCCCGCCATCTCCTGCGCCTTCTTGATGCACTCCGTCAGCCACCTGGCGACTCCGGCGGCCGCCAGCCCTGCGGCGATCTTCGCCCCGGTCGAGGTCACGAAGCTGCCGATAGATGACATGGCGCCCTTGAACCCACCAGCGTTCTTGACGGCGGACGACTTGAGCTTGTCGAGCTCCTTCTGAGCCTGCGTGAGCGCCTTGAGATCAGCGGAGCCGTAGACGGAGATCTGGACGGCCATCTACTTGACCCCCGCCCGGTCCATGGATGCCTGCAGATCGACTTCGCCTTGACGCCAGATCCCCTCGACCTCAGCTATGACGGCCGTCCGCTTCAGGTCCCACGCCTGCCACAGGAAGCGGCCTGGCTGGCCATAGTCGTTGGACAGCCACGAGACCATCGCGGCGCCCTGCGAACCGCCCGGACGCGAGCCGCCTGCGGGGCCGGACGCGAAACGCTTGCGGATGGTCTTCAGCTTCCCGGACTTCATTGACGAGGAGGCGGTGCCGGCGTTCTTGGCGAACTCGAAGATGGCGGCGTTCATGCCCGACTTGGACCCGGCGCGCGCGTAGACGACCATGCCGACGCTCTTGCCACGGTCGCTGATCTTGGTACCGAAGCCGCCCTGGGCGATGCGAGGGGCGCGGGCATTGGCGAGGTTCGAGACTTCCCGGCCGGCGGCCCGCATGCGCACCTTCATGCGCTTGTACATCTCCGGCTCGAACTTCTTCAAGGCAGCGATGGTCGCTTCGATGCCCGTGATCTTTATCGCTGGCATCTGACCCATGCTCATGGCTAGCCCGTCATCGCCTTCAGTTTCGCCGCCAGTTCCTCTTGACGCGCCTTCTGCTGCTGCTCAGCGAGCTGCTCGTACAGCGCCTCGAACACTTCCGGGTCGCACGTCATGAGGTCGAGGCCGAAACCCGCGCCGAGTGCCACGTTCGCTATTCGGCGAGCGGCCTCTGAGATTCCCCCGCGGCATCGACCTTGCCGATCTGACGCAGCCCGTCAGCCTGCTCCTGCTTCATCGCGCCGGTCGCGACGGCGTACACGATCTGCTCCTCGCTGAACCGCGGGTCGATCTCTTCGACCGTCTCAGCCCACGCCTCGAAGCCGATGTTGGTGATGTCGCCCTGACGCTTGCCCGCTAGGTACGCCTTGTAGGACGTCAGGACGTCGTCGTTGATGACCAGACCGGCCTTCTCCAGCGCCTTGAGGCCGCGTGGTGCCGCGACATCCTCGCTGTTGCCCATCACGACCGTGATCGGGTCGAGCCCCGCGGTGGGCCAGTAGGTGACGACTGCCTTGAGCATTGCCCCTGCCTTTCTCGTGCGTTGCCGAGTTCCTACGCTCCGTACGAAGCGACGTCGTTGGTCAGGACCGGGATGAGCGGAGCCACGCCGATGGACGGCATAACGGCGTTCCCGGCGAGCGCGAGCTCCACGTTGCCACCCTTGGGATCGACGTCCGGGCGATCGGCCAGGAACGCGACCTTGCCGCCGGTCCACACGAGGCCGCCGGTTGCGGAGCCGTTGTCCTTGAAGCCGATGCTGAGCGAGCCGTACTGCGCCTTCGGGGACACTGCGATACCGTCCGCGGTGCCGGTGACGACCTGCATCCAGTACGCGAGGTCGTCCGGGATCACGGTCAGCTTGCAGGTCGCTGCCATGACCTCATGCGCGCCGGGGTCGTCGGCCTCGATTGAACCGGACGCGAACACGGGGGTGGTGCCGAAGGCGATGTCGATCTCACCCGCGGTGATGCGCGCGGTGGCGGGCACGGCGCCGACCATGGCGACCTGGAATACGCCGCCCACCGGGGTGAGGAACGACTCGGAGCCGGTCTCGTCCGTGGTCGGGGCGAACGTCTCCGGGAACGAGAGCACGGTGCCGGTGCCGAGCGGCGTGATGGTGACCGGCCCGTTGGCCGTCCACTTCATGTTCAGGCCGGTTACCTTCACGTCCCGAAGCGCGGACAGGACACCGTTGTCGGACTTGAACGCGCTCAGGTACGGCTGCGCGGCCGCGAGCCCGTACGCGTGCGCGAGCGACGGCGACACGCCGGTGACGACCTCGGCGCCGTACAGCCCGAGCAGGATGAGCCCGAGCATCTTCATGTAGCCGCGGGTGTCGAAGCCCATCACCCCGCCGACCTCCGTGCGGTCGACGCTGGACGCGGCGAGAGAGCCGGACGTGACGTCCGAGGGGTCCTGCTTGATGGGGGAGTCGATGATCTTGCCGCCCGCGACACCGAAGCCGTACGTGGGGTTGGCCGCGAGCGTGCCCTTGTCGGCCTGCTTCGCGAGCCCAGCGAGTACGAGCGCCTTATTGAACGGTGACATCAGCCTTCTCCTTCTTCGACTTCGGAGCCTTGGGCGTCTCTTCCACGACCTCGGGCGTCTCGTCCACAGGCGTGGCGAGGCCGGACCGGATGAGCGTGTCGAGCACGGCCGCGTCAATATCGGCGGCGTCGACCTCGCCGGCGGGCACGTCAGCGATGGCCGGACCTGCGTTGGTCCAGACCTCGACGTGGGCGTCCTGTGTGATCGCGTATCTCATGCCTTCACTCTGCCTTCCGTGTCAGCCGACGAATGCGGAGCACGCGACGTCGATGGTCAGCGCCGCGTCACGGCTCCGGGCCTCGGCGTCGGCGATGCCCGAGTCGAACTCGGTGCCGGTGATGACTGCCTGCATGACGACGCCGCCCAGCGAGGGGTCGGCGGTGATCGCCGCTTCGATGGCGACCTTGGCGGCGTCGACCTCGCTGCGGATCTCGAGCGCGGTCGCGCCGGTCTTCTTGGCATAGAGCCAGATGTGGAGCGTGAACTTCTCGTCGTAGCAGACCAGGCCGGACGTGACCTCGGTCCGCTCGGTGATGACCTGCTCGTCGACCCAGCACTCGAGCTCGCCGCGGTCGAGCGGGATCCCGTAGTCGACGTGCCACGCCGCGAGCGCGGGCAGCGCCTTCAGCAGCGCCGTGAGCGCGTCTTGTGCAGGGAACGAGCGGTCGCCGGTCGGCATGTCAGCCCACGACCGGACGGACGCGCCCGAACTGGTTGATCGCCGCGTCGACGTCGGGGATCCCGGTGAAGCCGTCGCGGCCGGCGATGGTGATCCGATACTGCATCTCGCCGATGGTCGACGCGGTCGCGCGCGCCGGCAGCGTGGTGGACGGAACGATGTGCTCCTTGGCCAGGATGAGCGCGGCACGGCGGATGGGACCAGGCGCGCGATCGAAGCCGTAGGAGTAGTGGACGGTGATGCTCGCGAACCCGCGCGGCCACGGAAGCATGTCGCGGTGCAGCACGTTGCCCGCGAATCGGACCGCCGCCAGCTCGTCGGACGTGAGCGGAACGCCGTCGATGGCGATGGAGTAGATGCCGCGGACGTCGCAGTTGCGCAACACGAGCCTGGACATGCCGTTGCCGGACAGCGTCTCGCGCGCGCCACGGGGCCGGAACGCACACATGCCGTTCTCCTCGAGCTGCTCCTCGATCTGGTCGCGGCAGCCGCGCACGTAGTCGTCCGGGTACTTCTCCGCGTCGGCGAACGCGCGGTCGAAGCCGCGGATGTCGGCGACGTCGACGATGAAGTCGCCGACGATCTCGAAGTCGGTGGCCCACTCCTGGTCAGCGATGCCGACGGTCGCGTTCCACACGGCGCGGTACGTGTCGAGACGCGGCACGGAGGACGCGGCGAGATTGAAGGTGAGCGCGCCCGCCTCGGTGACGACAGGGACGCCGGTTGCGACCTGTGCACCGGAGCCGTCATAGACGACGATGGTCGCGGGGCCGCTGATGACGGTCGCTGTCCCCGCCTCATCCGTCGCGGTGACGGTCAGCGGATACGATCCTGCCCCACGCTGCTTGATTCGTTCCACTACTCCGCCTCCAAGGTGAAGCGAACGTTGTCGCCTTCGACCCTCATCGTGGCGGTGGTGTCAGCGGAGTAATGGAGGCGAGCGGTGGTGTGCCCGCAGCGCAGGTGAGCCGCGTACCGGGCGGCGGTGGACACGCGAGTCGTCAGCTCGGCCGTCATGTACGCGAGTCCGCACGCGTTGGCCGCCAGCGCGACGATCCGGGCGAGTGTGGCCTCCGCGCCTCCGTTGCCGACCGCGAGCGCGGCACCGAGCGACTCCATGCCGCCGAGATCCGCGTGGGCCTGGCCTGTGCCGATCGCGGAAGCGGAGCGGGCGAGCATGAGCGCGAGGTCGGCTGTGACCTCATCGGCTCCAGTGGCAGCGGCGNNGAGCGACACGATCTGCGTGAGCATCGCGGATGCGGTCGCGTCCCCGATCGCGGCGGCGGACAGCGGCGCAAGGCCGGTCGTGTGCACACTCACGGTGCTGATGCCGACGGCGGCCGCGACAAGGTGCTGCAGCTGCGTGAGCGTCGCCTGCGCGTTCCCGTCACCGTTGGCGGCCGCGTCCTGCATCTGCTGGATCTCCGCAAGCGTCGCGAGTGTGGAGCCGTAGCCGGTCGCCTGTGCAGCGAGCGGCGCCAGTTGCGTGAGCGTGGCCGTGGCCGTCGCGCTACCGAGTGCGGCAGCGTTGCCGAGCGCCGTGTACGCGCCTTCCACGGCGGTGGTGGTCGCCACGCCCCGTGCATTGGCCGCGAGCGCGACCAGTTGCGCAAGGGTGGCAGCTTCCGTGCCGGTGCCCGTCGAGACGCCAGTGAGCGGCTGCAGGAGCGCGAGGACGGCGGTGAGCGCACCGAGGCCGGATGCGGATCCGGCCAGCGCCTGGGTCGTTACGAACCCGCTACCCGCCCACGAGTCGCCGCCGTACACGCCCGTCTGGTCGGATCCTTGCTGGACTCCTGCGCCCGTCGGGTTGCCGTTGTAGATGCGCAGCGTCCACGGGCCGAATCCCTGCGCGGTTGACGGCGTGATGGTCGCGGTGCCGCTCGACTCCGCCGCATCCACAACGTTCGTGCCGTCTGTGAGGCGTGCGTAGTAGCCGGTGGGAAGCGAGGTGACGAGGACGTTGGCGCGGGAAAGGGACTCGAAGTTGTCTATCGAGGAGTTGGCCACGACCGTGTACGCTCCGGCCTTGCCCGCGTTGGTGTAGGTAGCGGCGGTGAGGTCGGTCAGACTCGCGTGGATGCTTCCGTTGTAGAACGCGGAAACCTTCGTCGTCGCGCCCGAACCCGTGACACGGATTCCGATGCTCGTAACGGAGGATACGGTCTGCGTGGAACCCATCTGCGTGCCAGCGGCGAGGTTCCATACCGACAGGCTGCCCAAACCAGACAACAGGACTTGGTAGCCCGCACCGACTCCGTTGGTGCCTCCGCAGCGAGCGAGGCACTTGTAGGAGTAGTTCACGGACGAGTAGACGACCATCGACACGAACTGGTCGGTGTTGGCCGAACCGAACGGATTGAACGACCACACGTTGTCTTGCGCGCTCGAAACAGCCTTGTTGCCCGCGATAGAGAGGTCGCCGCCTGCGGCGTACTCCTTCGTCCAGTTGGCACCGATAGCACCGTTGGCGCGGTTGAAGTCATCGAACGCGCGGCCCGGCGAGGTGAGTGAGAGCGTCATGGCGTGACACCCCACTCGATGTCAGGAAGCCCCGTCGTGGGGTACCTGCGGCGATACGGGCCGCCCGTCGTTGCGGACTGGTTCGGGTACAGCGCGTCAAACTCCGCCCACCCCGCCTCGTCTGCCGCGACCAGATACGCGGAGTCGCCGTTGAAACCGCGCTCCGCGAAGCCGGGGGCCAGCATCGGCTCGGATGCGATGGAGGGGACGAGGCCCGTCGGCTGCAAGATGCCGCCGCCTTCGACCGGAACCTCCACGAGCACACAGGAGTAGTACCGCTCGATAAGCGTCATCTAGCCCACCTCCGCGCGTCCGCAGATGCGAGTGTTCATGCGGACTCCTTCGGAAGTGGGCTAGGAGACGGTGACGCGCGCGCCTAGTCCTCGCCGACGGTGAGCGCGCCGATCGCGAAGTACGGGTTCACGCCGATGGCCACGGCGGTGGCGAGGTCGACGTCGTTGAAATAGAGCATGTGGCCGGCGGTGGCCGCGTCGTAGAAGCCGACACGGTGCACGGTGATGCCCGCGCCCGCGACCGCAGCGAACGTCAGAGCCGCCGTGTTCGCGCGCGTGGTCGCGCCCGCGCCCGAGCCGGTGTTGGAGCCGAGCGTGACGGAGAGACGCGCGTAGGACGCGTACGACGCCTCGGTGATGGTGCCCGTCTCGAGGTTCGCGGTGCCGGGGTCGGACGCGCCGACGATCAGTCCCGCGTAGAGACCAGACAGCGCGGTCAGTTCCGCGGCCTCTTCGAAGTCAGTCTTGCTCATGGCGGATTCCTTTCGGGTCGTGGTGCCTTGAGCCCATCGTGGCGGCGGTGTCAGCGGATGAACGCGACGAGGGCGGGCAGGGGATGTCCCCGAGCCCGCCCTCGCGCATGGAGCGGCGTTAAGTGGTGCCGCCTCCGATGCCTAGTCGTCGCGGTTCGCGCTGCAGGTGATCGCGAACGTGAAGCTGGGAGTCGTGCCGGCGATCGTCCACGCCCAGCGCACCTGGCTGCCGATCGGGGCGATCATCTTCGCCTCGGACGCGACGATGGCCGTCTGTGCGAAGGTGCCGCACGTGTACCACGTCGCGCCGCCGTCGGCGGTCGTCTCCAGCCGCACGTCGAGCGTCGGGGTCGTACCGGACGCCGCCGAGATCGCGAGGCTCGCGGCGATCGCGAAGATGTCCTCGGCCACGACGGCCGTTCCGGTCCCGCTTGCGGTACGTGCGGCGCTCGCGAGGTCGAGATCCGCGCGACGCTCGACGCTCTCGTACCAGCGTCCAAGTCTGCCCTGCATGGCCTAGTCCTCCTTCGTGTCGTCGACCGCGGCGTCTGCCGCTTCCTTGGCGGTGATGAGCTCGGCCAAAGTGGCCTTGCTCGCGTTGCCCTTGAACTCGATGCCGAGAGAGGTCGCGCGCGCCTGCAGGTCCGCTTTCGACGGCTCCGCGTCCACGACGGTCGCCACGGCCGCGCCGCGCTTCTTGTTGTAGGCGACGAGCCGCTTGTACTCGCCCTCCTCGATCTCGCTGCCCGGAACCGCGGCAAGGAACTCGATGCCGGTGTTCGGGAACACGTCGTAGAGCCGTGCCTCGCTGGTGATGACGCTCATGGCTCATGCCCTCCTCGTGGAATCGATGGGGGCCGAGCCGCTTGTGCGACCCGGCCCCCTCGTCACGTGCCTGTCGCCTGCTGCTAGACCGTGGTGTCGACCTCGCAGAAGGCGGTCGGGAAGTTGGTACCGAACGCGGCCCGCATGGTGCCGAGCAGCGTGATGATGCCCTTCTCGAAGTAGTCCTGGTTGCTGTCCGAGAAGGAGCTCGAGACGCCGAGCCGGATGACCAGTTCGGCCATGGACGGGTCGCAGACCATCGGCTTTCCGACCGGGAACACCGGGTGGACGATGGGCTTGAGGCCCCAGACCGTGACGTCCTGGGAAGCCTGCGGTCCACCCATGAGGTACCGACCCTGGGTGTCCTTCGCGAGCAGGATCGCCTCCATGTCGGTGGGGTGGATGCCGACGACCTTCGGCTCGTAGGCGCCCTGGTTCTGGACGCGGATCTTGGTGATGGCCTTGTGCACGGCGTCCAGCACCGTGTCGACGCCCTTGGCCTGGGTCAGGATGCCGATGATGCTGTAGAGGCCGCGCAGGTCCTGGCCGGTGCCGAGGCCGCTCACGAGCTGGTTGTGCAGGCGACGCTTGACGCCGTCGATCAAAAAGACGTCGACCCACGTCACGAGACGGGGAGCGTCGGCCATGATCGTCTTGGTCACGTTCATGATGTGCTTGATCTCGCGGCACGACTCGGAGACGATCTCGAAGTCGAGCGTCGACTGCGGAGCGGGCAGGCCCTCGGCCGTCTCGGCCGCGGCGTTGGTGCGGGTCTTCTCACGGACCCACTCGATGACGTCGCGGGTCGTGGTCGACACCGTGACGAGGTCGAGCATCGTGAGCGGGGCGAGCGCGATCGGGATGATGCCGTCGCGCCTCTCCGGCTGGACGATGGTCCCCGCGGCGGTGGTGCCGCCCAGGGAGAGCAGCGTCTTGAGCTCGGTGGCGCTGGTGAGCTCGACGGACTTGGTCGAGCCGAAGCGCGCGCTGGAGTCGAGGCTTCCCGACGCCTTGAGGTCGGCGTAGGTGCCGGACTTGACCAGGCGATCGCCGATCGAGCCGACGCCGAGGACCTCGGCGGCGGACTTCATGGCCGGAGCGTGGACGCCTTCGCCCTCGCCGGCCATCTCGAGCACGCGCTGGTACTTGACGTCGAGGTCGTTGACCGCGTCGCGTGCCGCGTCGTAGCTCTTGCCGAGCTCGTCGAGCTTGTCGAACGCCGCCGTGTTGCTGCCGAAGTCGACGTTCTCCTTGATAGCCGCGGCGCGGGCGTCCGAGAACGCCTTCCACGCTACGCCTGACTCGGTAACCTTCGCCTCTTTCTGGGCGAGGATCGCGCGGGCCTGATCCTTGAGGTCCATATCCTTACTCCTCCTCGTGTCGTGTCCGCGCGATCAGCGCGACCATCCTGCCGGTTTCCATCGTCGCCCCGGTGTCAGCGGCCGACTTCCGGGCCGCGGCGTGGAAGGCCACCGCGCGAGCCTGACGAGCCTTGACGGATGCCGTACGCAGCGAGGCCATGTCGACCATCTCGCCGTCGACCTCCTCCACCTCGTCGCCGATGTCGTCTGCCGCGACCACTCCCAGGAACAGGCGGCCCCATGCCTTGAGAGAGGTGGCGTACTGGTCGACAGCGGCGTCCAGGAGCGCGGCCGGGTCGGCGCCGCTCTCGTCGCACGCGATGTCCCAGACGGTGTCCTCGAATGCGTACTCGAGCTGCCACAGGCGCGAGAAACTCGCGTCCCGGGCGGCGTCGTCTTCGACCAGGGAGCCGTCGAAGTCGAGCGACTTGACCTCCGTGCCACGAGATGCCATCTCCGTGCCTCCGTCCGTGTCTGCGACCGTCGAGAGCACCTCGCCGATCAGGTCGTATGCGGCTGTGAGCTTGCCCTCGTTGGTGGACGAGAGAGTGCGACCGACCTTGAGCCCGTCGATCGCGCGGGATGCGGCCTCGAGCACGTCTGTCTGGTCGTTCATGCCGAGCAGCGTCGGGCCGTTCTCGAACGTCTTGAGCTCGATGAGGTTGCGCACCTTGCCGTCTGCGCGCGGGGTCGTCTCGCCGGGAGCCGGGTCGACGAGCTCGAAGGCGACGACGCGGTAGGCGTAGCTGGCCTGGTAGATGAGGCGGCGACTGACGAGGTCGAAGACCTGGGACGCGTGGCTCATCTCCGGCGGCTTCGTGATGTCGTACTGCTGCTTGACGATCAGTCCGCTCTTGCCGTCACCGAACGGCTGCTCGGACCGCTCCACCGTCTCGCCGACGATGGACTTCGGGTCGTCCCAGTCGTGCGACCAGACGACCGGCTGGGGACGGCCTGACGCCGCCCACTCCGCGATGTCCTTGGTGAAGGCGCCGGGCATGACCCGGTCGCCACAGTGGTCGATGTTGCCGAACACGGAGACGGCCATCGTCGCCAGGCCGTTCTTCCCGTCCGCGGACGTGGTCGCGTCCTTCAGTTCGGCGGTAAACCGCTTGACGTCGGGCAGCATCGTCATCCCCTCGTCTCAGGTTCGCTGGACTTGCCGAGGATCGCGGCGTTGAGAAGCGCGGCCATTCCTGCGGGAGGCTCCACCACAGGATGGACATGCTCGGGAGCGAGCCCGAGCGGGTAGCCGTTGCCAGCGACCCACGGCAGGTTGGCTGGGTTCTTGGGATCGGCCGGGTCGCCGATGGGAGGCTGGTTGCGAGCGGCCATGCGCCGGTTGATGGTCGTCGTGCCCGACTGCATGTCCATGAGGTCCGCACGCGCCTGCGCTTCGGGGTCCGGTCGCAGGAGTGCGGACATGTCGAAGGCGAGGAACAGGCCGTCCCACATCGGCTCGCAGTAGACGAGCTGCTCGTTGAATCCGGATTCGAGCATCGTCACGGTCGGGCCCAGCGTGTCGACGTAGAACGCCCGCGCGAACTCCTTGGCGCTCGCATAGGTGGCCGGCTGCCCGGTCGACTCGAAGCCGAGCATGGACGGCTGCACGTCGTAGCAGGCGCAGACTTCCTCGCGCGAGAACTTGCGCTGCGTCATCAGCTCGAGGTCGATCGCGGAGATGCCCGCCAGCGGCTTGATGTCGCTGCCCTCGCCCAGGACCGCGAGCGTGCGTCCGGTCGGTCCGGATGCGTACAGCGGCATGAGCTCGGCGCGCAGGGCGTCCATCGTGAGCTTGTTCGTGACGTTGACCTTCGTCGTGAACACGGCCTTGGCGGTCACTCCGTTGGCGAGCGAGTTCTCCTGCCAGTCGATCGCGCCCTCTTCGAGCGTGAGCGTGCGCTTGAGCGGCTCGAGCGGAGGGACGCCGTGAGGCATCTCGAGGTAGACCGCGTCATCGGGCGAGATCGAGTAGACGCCCGCGCCGAGGTAGATGTTGAAGCCGATGATCCCGCGCTGGTCCGTGACCGGCTGGACGTCGGGCCAAGGTATCGGCCACAACTCGCGCGGTGGCTGGCCGGGGCCCGGGCGGAACTTCCACGCCAGGCACTTCCCGTGCACGAGCAGGTCGAAGATCATTTCGACTTTGAGGTCCCAGTCGGAGTGCTTCGTCCACGGTCGCTTGATGAGCTTCGGCAGCGCATGGGCACGGATGGCCGAACGCGACTCGCCGTCCTCGCCCATCTGGTAGCTGAGCAGCGGAAGGCGCGACAGGCCCTTGAGGATCTTGTTCACGACGGCATAGACTGCCGGCTGCGAACGGTAGATCTGCTCGTAGGTGAGCGTGGAGGTTCCGCGAAGCCCGGCGATGTACCCGGCGCCGGGGCCCTGCCACGTCTCGAAGCCGGGCAGGATGTCGCCGACGCGCCTGGGCATGCCCTCTGAGACGACGAAACTCACGCTGCCACCTCCGGTAGGCGCTGGATCCAGTCGACATTCACGCGCGGGATCTCGGCCTCACCGTCGACGGAGATGGACCCGGCGGCGGACAGGGCGGATGCGTGGCGAAGCATGAGGGCGTCGCGATGCGTGGCCACGAGTACGCCGCGAATCGACGACCCGCTCTTGAGGTGGACGACGACGGTCTCTCGCGACTGGAGGGCGAGGTACCACCGAAGCAACATGGACCTGATCAGCTTCATG
>PKWR01000131.1 GCA_003133285.1 Coriobacteriia bacterium | reverse complement strand
CGACCACGATCGCCGCGATCGCGATCGCCCATCTCCGACGAGAGCGGCTCGGCCTGGACGGCTCGGCGTGGTGCCCGCCCTCGGCCGGTGGCGCTGCATCCTTCTCATGCACCTAGTGTGTCTCCTTGAACTGCTTGTGGCAGGCGTCACACCAGTACTGCTGGTGACAGGTGAGGCAGCGCGCCGGCTGCGCGGTGGCGAGCGGCTGGTGCCTGTTCAGCCAGGTGGACGCGGGGCCGTGGAACGCCGGTCGCTGCGAATGGCAGTCCAGGCACTCGCCCTCGGAGATGTGGCAGATGACGCACTTCGACGGGTCCTGCAGTGCCGTCTGGCCATGGACCGTCGTCACCCAGTCGGGCTTGACGTGCGCTACCTCGATCGCGCTGACGGCGGCAGTGGCGATGCCCGACGGCAGCACCGGCGTCTTGCCGGTCGTGTGGCACGTGCGGCACTGNNCCTTCCAGTCGCCGGTGGCCTCCTGCAGCACGTGGTGGCAGTTCGCGCACTCGGTGCTCTGCGTGGGGCCCACGTGGCACCCGAACGACGCGCACACGCCGCTGAACGGCATGGTCTTGTGCTTGGCCTGATAGGGCTCCTCGTGGGCGACCCACTTGTGGCAGGAGACGCAGGTGCGGTTCTCGCTCGTCACCCGCAGGTGCGCGGGATGCGGCACGGCGAGCGTTCTCGACGCGTCGGTGCTCCAGGAGTAGCGATGGCACTGGACGCACGCGGAGTTGATGGGCGGATCGAACCTCACGAAGGCCAGGTCGGTCGAGGTGGTGACGAGGCTGCGATAGAACTCGCCGACTCGCGCCACGTCCCCGACGAGTGCACCGCGCCGGTCGATGTGGCAGGTGAGGCAGGCGATGCCCGTATGGGCGGAGGCCGCCAGCGTCGTGTGCCGGCGCTCGAGCCCCTGGTACCGCTCGAAGAAGGACGGCTGGGCGGTGACGAGCAGCGCCACCGTCACGGCGACGACGATCACGGCGATGACCGCGACGACCGCGGCCGTGACGACCCGGCCGCGCCTGCCCAGGATGACGGGGCTCACAGTGCCACCCCCGGCTCCAAGGTAGGTTCGCTCGCCGCGTCGGCACGTTCCGACGCGGCGGCGTGCTCCTCCAGGGGCACCCGGAGCGGGAGGATCTTGGTCGCGATCGTGAAGAAGAGCATGCCCATCGACAGGAGCCCGATCGCGATGAGCGCCTCGACGAGGCTCGGGATGTACGGGTTCTGGGTCTGTCCCAGGGGGCCGATCGCGAAACCCATCGACATCAGCGTGTAGCGCTTGAAGAAGATCGCGATGACATACAGGGCCGAGGCGGTGATCTGGACGGCGGGGATGTGCCGCGTCTTCCGGCCGGCGAGCAGCGCGAACGCGATGATGCCGAGCGTCAGCACGGGCAGGAACTGCCACGCGTAGGGGCCGGTCAGGAACTCCGAGAACCTGAGCGTGTGACCCGCCTTGGCCGCCGTGGGCCAGTAGACCGTGGCGATCTCAACGACCAGCAGGAACAGGTCCATGATGATGACCGTCGCCAGCAGCGTCGCCAGGCTTCTGAACATGCTCTTCTTGAACTCGAGCACGTGGTAGTGCTGCAGGATGTAGGCGCAGATCAGCAGGAGCGCCACGCCCGAAGCCACGGCCGACGTCAGGAAGATCGGCACCATGACCGCGGAGTTCCACAGCTCGCGGGACTTGTTGAGCGCGAGCACGAATGCGGTCGTCGTATGGAGGTAGATGGCGACCGGGAGCGCGATGAGCGTCATCCGGAAGGCGAGCTTCTCTCCGCCGACGCCGGTCACCAGGATCCAGAGGTCCACGAAGCAGAGCACCATGTAGAACCCGGCCGCGCTTCCCGTGTAGACGAAGATCGCCGAGATGTTCGGGGTCACGACGAACCAGAAGATCCTCCAGACCCTGACCAGGTCGGTCAGGTCTCCCAAGAGCGCGACCATCGTGAGCAACCCGGCCATCAGGACCGCGAGCCGCGACAGGGGACGGAACTGCTCGGCCCCGAACAGGTGCACGCTCGCGTAGACCACCAGGCCTCCGGCGGCCAACCCGACATAGAACATATAGTCCGCGAACCACATGCCCCACGTGAAGTTGTCCCTCTGGCCCATCGCGTTGCCACCCGTGGTCAGGACCACGACCCAGGCCAGGACTCCGAGGGTCGTCATGATGATGAGCATCCAGACGAACGACCAGTACCGTGGGCTCGCCGTCTTGAGGGCGCCGATGTTCCAGTCGATCTTGATGAACCGCTTGATGCCGGGCTGCGGGGTCGAGAGTTCAGTCATCGTCATCACCCCACATACCAGATCATCGGTTCGGTCGAATACTCTTCCTTGAGACGCCAGACCCGGCGCGTCTTCAGCAGGATCGCGACGTCACTGTTCGGATCGTTGAGATCGCCGAACTTCCGCGCACCCGTCGGGCAGGCCTCCACGCACGCCGTGGTCTGACCGTTCCTCGTCCTCTGCACGCAGAACGTGCACTTCTCGGCGGTCCACGCCTTCTCTCCGAGCGGGACCTTCGGGTTGATCTCGGCCGCCGGGACCTCCGGACGGACCCAGTTGAAGTGACGCGCGCCGTACGGGCAGGTGATCATGCAGTTGCGGCACCCGATGCACTTGTTGTAGTCGATCACCACGATGCCGTCGGGCTCCTTCCAGGTGGCCTGCACCGGGCAGCCGTAGACGCACGGCGGATGCGCGCAGTGCATGCACTGGACCGGGAAGTACCACTTGTCGGGCCGGCCGGCCTCGTCGTAGTCGAGCACCGCGCTCTCGAGGTCGATCTTGCCGGGCTCCATCTCGAGCACCTGGATGTAGGTGAAGCCGGAGGTGCGTCCGATGTTGTTCTCCTCGACGCAGGCGTAGACGCACTTGCGGCATCCGACGCACGCCTTCACATCGATGACCATCGCCCACTTCTCCTTGCCCGCGGGCTTGGCGTAGTGGACCGGATGGCCCGGGTAGTTGACCGGACCGTCCGCTGCGATGATCTCAGCGAGCGGATCCGTGCTGCCGCCGGGTACCGACGGGGCTGCGCCCGCGGTCGGCGTGGCATCCTCGGCGGACGCCGATGGCGCCATGAGGGCTGCGGGGACCACTCCCGCGGCGACGACGCCCGCGGCGATCCCGATGCTGGTGAGGAAATGCCTGCGCGAGAAGGTCGTGCCTTCGGGAGCCGTGGCCCCTTCCGGACGCTCGTCGCGCGTCTTGTCCTGACTCATCGCTTCAACCTTTCCACAACGACCGGTCCGACGAGTCTGACCAAGAGGGCCAGCACCACGAACAGACCCACAGCGACCGCGATCAAGAACCACGTCGGATTGACTGTGGGGGGCGGGAGCGGTGGGGCCATGAGGGGCTTGAACGGCACGCGCGCCTGCCCGACGCCCTTGAACTGGAATCCGACGCCCACGAACGGCTTCACCGGGCCCGCGTAGATGTAGTTGGGCGTGTGAGGGTCATGGCATCCCGCGGCCACACAGCTCTCCTTGTGATTGCCGTGCGTCCCGGCCCTGAACTCCTTGTACTTCGCCTCGTGGCAGCGGTAGCACACCAGCGACATGTCGCCGGTGATGTCGATCAGCGTGCCGTCGATGAGCTTGAGCTTGCCGGGGTTGCGGGTCGGGTCATCGTGGCAGACGAGGCACGCCTCTTCGCCGAGCTTGTCGTGCGCCTCGAGGACGATCTTGTGCCCCTGCATCCCGTTCGGGAGGGGCTTCGAGGGGTGCTCGGTCCCCCCGGGACCCGCGACCATGTTCACCGGGTGGCAGCTGATGCAGGGGTAGAAGAAGAGTTGCCCTGAGGATGCCTGCCCGGCGAACGCCGCGGTCGCCGGCGAGAAGACCAGCACGGCGAAGAGGAGCATCAAGGACAAGGGCAGGAACCGCTCCAGCCCGCCCCGGACGGGACGTGCAGCCGTGCCAGGTGATGCGCCCATGTGCTCTCCCTGCCAGTCATGTGGAGTCTTCGCGTCCGGAACGCTGCGAGTGCCCTTGAACTCGTCAGCTGGATCCGCGAGGACTGCAGCCAGTATCCTCACGCACGCATCGGCGCTGATTAGCGGGCGATTGACGTAGTGTTAGGGTTTTGTGAGGAACGTACCCGAGTGTGGCGCACGGCACTCACCCGGCCTTCATGGAAGAGCCGGCGGCCCGGGGCCGGCGCGCGCGTCATCAGGACCCTGTGCTACCCTCGGGGTGTCGGCACCTCTCGCCAGGAGTCGACCACAACCCCGGGGGATCACCGCCCTGCGGGGTCACCTTGCTTTTCGGGGCGTACCGGGTACCGCAGCACCGTCTTGAGCTTCTCCTGGGCCGATCGGCCGGGATCGTCGAGGTAGACCTCATGGAGAGCGCCGGCGAACGCCAGTCCCCTCTGCGCGGCAAAGGTCCGCATGCGCCTGACGGTGAGCGCCTCATCGGCGTAGGGGCCGACGTGCAGGAGCTGGACGCTCCGGCCCTCGGTGAAGCTCTGGACGCGCACGTCGGCCAGGCGCGGCAGGTCCCTCTTCACAGCCACCTTCGCGCGCACCTCGTCGACGAACTCGCGCGCGACGTCGTCGGGCAGCAGGGACATCAGGCGCCACGCCGTGTGCCGCGCGTCCTCCAGCGGAGCGAGCGGGCCCTCCTCGGCGTCCCAGTAGAGACCCTCGAGAGGCATGACGGGGTACTTGAGCTCCAGCCGCTTCGCGGCTCCGAACTTCACCTGGTGGGCGAGGCTCAGGAGCGCCTGGTTCGCGGCGGCGAAGGCCGGTCCCCTGACGTCGTCCACGCCGTCGACCATCAGGAACCGCAGCGTCGGCACGTCGACCAGCGACGGCGACTTCGCGTCGGGGTTGTAGAGGTGCTTGAGCTGCCTCTTGAGATCGAGGACTTGGGCCATGGGTCTCTTCTCAGGGGCGGTGGAGCCGACCGCCTAGTCGCGCGTCCAGAACTTGGAGTTCACGAAGAGGTCCTCGACCTCCTTGCGCGCCCACGGCGTCTTGCGCAGGAACTTCAGCGACGAGTTGATGCTCGGGTCGCTCTTGAAGCAGTTGACATCGATCCGTTTGGCGAGCCCGTCCCAGCCGTACTTGTTGACCAGCTTGCGCAGGATCGTTTCCAGCGTGATGCCGTGGAGCGGGTCGTTCTCGTGCGTGTCGGCCATCTCTCTTCCCGCCTCTGCACGTGAGATCGGACGCCGGCGGCTGCCGCGCCGCCGATTGTACTCGCGTGCGCGGACGACGGCTCACGCCGCGAGGACCAGAGACTCGTCGCGCGCTCCTCGATCCTCCGGTGACGAACCTCGGGTTCGCGGACGGCCCGACATCGACGAAAGGCCCGCTCCTCGACGCGAGGAGCGGGCCTTTGCAGCGTCGGTCGTGATGACTCCGGCGCCGTGGGCGGGAGCGGGATCAGAAGGGCGTCTCCCACCCCGTGTAGCAGGTCAGCCCCTCTTCGCGGATCCACGCCGCCGGCCGGTCCAGCTCTCCGAGCTGCATGCCCGGCACGTCCTTGAACGTGTAGTCGCGGCCCAGCTGCTTCCACTTCGATCCGCCGAGGCGGTGGAACGGCAGCAGGTTGATGACCTCGAGGCCGCACTCCCGGACGAATCGCGCCGTGGCGCGGATGTTGGTCTCGGAGTCGTTGAAGCCCGGGATGACCGGGATGCGCACCACGACGAAGCAGTCCAGGTCCGATGCCCCGAGCAACCGGATGTTCTTGAGGGTGAGGGCGTTGTCCGCTCCCGTCATGGCCTTGTGGGCCACCGGATCCATCGACTTGATGTCTACGAAGACCCAGTCGAGCAGCGAGGCGGCCTCCATGAACCAGTCGGAAGGAAGGCTGGCCGTGGTCTCGACGCAGGTGTTGATCCGGATCTCCTTGCACCGCTGCAGCAGGGGAAGCATGAACTCCTTCTGGAGAAGGGGCTCCCCTCCTGAGAAGGTGACGCCGCCTCCGCTGCCCCAGAACTGACGGTCCCGCTGGAAGATGTCGATGAGCTCCTCCACGGTGCGGGTGACGCCGCTCAACACCAGGCCCTCGTGGTAGCACACCCCCACGCATTCGTGGCTTTCGCAGACGTCGCACAGCTCGCGATCGAACACGGGCTTCTCGCCCGGTGCCAGGGTGACAGCTCCCTTCGGACAGGCCGCCACACAGTTGCCGCAGGACACACATCGGGTCTCCCGGTGCATGAGGACCGGCTTGCGGCTCAGACCCTCGGGGTTGCAGCACCATTGGCACGCGAAGGGGCACCCGTTCATGAAGACCGTCGTGCGAGTGCCCGGTCCGTCGTGCACCGAGTGCGCCTGGATGTCGAACGTGAGCCCGGCGAGGTCGCCCTCGGCCAGCGATGCGTTGTGCACGACAGCTCCTATCGAAGGGAAATGCGGCGGGCCCCGCCGCCGGAGGCGGACGGGACCCGCGCGGTTCTCTCGGTTCTTCTGCGGTCTCTAGGCCTTGTTGAGTTCGGTCTCCAGAGGAAGCTCGGCTGCTGACTTCTTGAACTCGGCCCTGAGGGGGAGTCCGATCGCCAGGACGACCGACACGACGAAGGCACACAGCGCGAAGTAGATCGAGTAGGTGTAGCTGCCCGACATGTCCTTGAGCGCCGCACCGATGTAGGTGCCCAGGAAGGGGCCGATACCCATGACGATCATCGTGGCCAGGCCCCAGATCTTGCCGAGGGTCTTGCGCCCGTAGATGGCTCCGACGTAGCCCACCACGCCACCGGGCACGATGGCCCAGTAGACCGCGAATACGAAGCACGCCACGTAGGCGAACACGTCGCCGCGAGAGGTAGCCAAGAGCAGGAGGCAGGCGATCGCGCCCGTTGTGGGCCCGACCATGAGCATGGCCTTGCGGGCCTTCACTTCATTGCCCATCTTCGCCACGAGATTGTCGGCCACCTTGCCCATGATGGGCATGGAGAAGATGCCGATGAGCCCGATGATGCCGTAGATGGTCGTCGCCTTGCCGAGGGTGAAGCCCACGTCCTGCGTCCAATAGCTGACGACCTGCGTCCAGATCAGGAACTCGGCCATCATGCTGGTAAGGAACATCAGGATCGCGGCCCAGATGGCGTACTTCGAGAAGGCCTCCTTGATGCTCCACACCCGCTCCACGGCCACCGTGCCGCCGGCTGCGGGGATCGCGCCGAAGGGCTCGATACCGTAGGCCTCCGGAGACTTCTTGGCGACCACGACGGCCACGGCCAGGGCGATGAACACGATCACGCCGAGGATGGTCATCTGCGT
>PKWR01000067.1 GCA_003133285.1 Coriobacteriia bacterium | reverse complement strand
TGATGCCGATGCCGCCGACGATGAGCGAGATGCCGGAGATCGCCGCGAGCAGCAGGGTGAAGGTGCCGGTGATCGTCGAGGCGGTCGACAGGATGTCCGACTGCGACAGCACGCTGAAGTCGGCCTTGGTCGAGTCCGTGATGTGGTGCGCGGCCAGGAGCGTGGCCGTGATGTCGCTCTGCAGCTGCGTCATGCCGTCGGCGGTCGTCGCCTCGACGTTGATCGTCGAGATGGCGTCGCTGCCCGTCAGATAGCGCTGGAGGGTCGTCAAGGGGATGTAGGCAACCTCGTCCGCGTTCATGAACGAGCTGCCGCCCTTGCTCTTCGTGACGCCCACGACGGTGAAGTTGATGCCCTTGATGCGCACCTTCTGGCCCAACGGGTCGGTCCCCTCGGGGAACAGGTCGGTGACGGCCGTCGGGCCGAGCACGACGACCTTGGTGCCGCCGCGGATGTCCTCGGCGCTGATGAACACGCCCGTCGACGTCTCGATCGCCTTGACGGTCTCGTAGCCGTCGCCGACACCGGTCACCGTCATGTTCACGTTGGCCCCGGGAGCGCTCAGCGACTCGCGGCTCGTGCCGTTCGCGGCGATCTGCGCCACGCCGGGGAGCTGTTTGATGAGGTTGACGTCCGCCTGGGTCAACTTGGCGCCCGAGCCGCCTCCGCCGAAGCCGCCGCCCGGGCCGCCGAACGCGCCCGCGCTCCTGCCTCCGGGGGTGACCACGAGCAGGTTCGAACCCGCGGCCTTGATCGAGTTGGTGATCGTGGCCTGCGAGCCTTGGCCGATGGCGACCATCAGGATGACCGAGGCGATGCCGACCACGATGCCCAGCACGGTCAGGAAGGACCGCACCTTGTTGGTGGTGACGGAGAGCAGCGTCTCGTGGACGAGGTCGTAGATGCTCATCGCTGCTCCTTCCCGGAGGACGTGGCGTCGTGCGCCGCGGCCTCTTCGTGACTGACGACCAGGCCGTCACGCAGGTGGACCGTGCGGTCCGCATACGCCGCGACGTCGTGCTCATGCGTGATGAGCACGATCGTGCGGCCCTGCTCCTGCAGCCGGCGGAAGGTCTCGAGGATGACCACACCCGTGTGGGTGTCCAGGTTGCCGGTCGGCTCGTCGGCCAGGATGATCGAAGGGTCGTTGACGAGCGCCCGCGCGATCGCGACGCGCTGCATCTGACCGCCGGAGAGCTCGTTGGTCTTGTGGTACCAGCGGTTCTCGTCGAGCCCGACCGCCTCGAGCGCCCACTCGGCACGCGCTTCACGCTCGCCGACGGGGACCCGGGTGTAGATCATGGGCAGGGTCACGTTCCGCATGACCGTGGAGCGCGGCAGCAGGTTGAACGACTGGAACACGAACCCGATGCGCGTCGCCCGGATCTCCGCGAGCTGGTCCTCGTCCATCTTGGCGACGTCGACGCCGTCCAGGATGTAGGTGCCGAGCGTGGGCCGGTCGAGGCAGCCGATGATGTTCATGAGCGTCGACTTGCCCGAGCCCGACGGGCCCATGATGGCGACGAACTCGCCCGGCTCGACGGAGAAGGACACGCCGCCGAGCGCCGGTGTCTCGTCCGCGGCCGTGCTGTAGATCTTGACCGCGTCGCGTATCTCGAGGATGGGCGCCATGGTCTAGCGCCCGCCGCCCATCAGCGCGCCGATCCCGCCCATGCCACCGGTGCGGGTGCTCGACGAAGAGCTACTCGTCGTCGTGACGGCGCTCGTCACCACGACCTGACCCTCGGTGAGACCACTGAGGACCTGCGTCTGCGTGCCGACCACGACGCCCGTCGTCACGGCGACGTCCTTGGTCGACCCGTCCGTCGCCTGCACGACCACGTACTTGGTCCCGCTGGCCGAGTCGGTGTGGACCGCGGAGCTCGGCACGGCGAGCGTGTCCGCGAGCGTCTCCGTCACGATCTCCGCCGTGCAGCTCATGGTGGGCCGCAGGGCCGGGTCGAGGCTCTCGAGCGTGATGTCGACGTCGTAGGTGATGACGCCGGAGCTGTTGGTACCGGTGGGCGCGATCGCGCTGATCGTGCCCGTGGTCGCGACACCGCTGAGCGCGTCGAAGGTCACGGAGGCGCTCTGTCCCACCTTGACGCTGACCAGGTCGGCCTCGTTGATGGCGACGCGGGCGCGGATCGTGGAGAGGTCCGATATCTCGACGGCGCTGTTGCTCGAAGACGACGCGGACGCGGCGGATGCCCCCGACGAGCTGCTCGCGGCGCTTCCGAGCGACTGTCCGTTCTGCGCGTTGAGGATCGTGACCATGCCGGAGACGGGCGCGGTGACCGTGCGCTTGTCGGCGTTGTCCTCCGCCTGCGAACGCGCGGTCTTGGCCGATGCGAGGTTGGCCCGCGCCGAGGAGACGCCGTCGCTGGCGACAGCGACCTGCTGCCGGGCGAGAGTGACCGCACGGGAATCGACGGTGGGATCCGGGTTCTGGGTCGTCGCGGTCGGGTGCTGCGCGCTGTAGAGCTGGTTCTCCGCCTGGATCAGGCTCGACTTCGCCTGGGCGAGAGACTGCACCGACTGGCGATAACTCGCCTGCGCCCGCTGCACGGCGGCGTCGAGGTCGTCGTTCACGATCTTGAAGAGCAGGTCGCCCTTCGTGACCTTGTCGCCGAGCTTGACGGACAGGCTCTTCACCGTGCCGGTGATGCCGGGCTGGACCTCGGTCACCCTGTCCACGATCGCGTTGCCGCTGCCGCTCACGACCACCTTCATCGTGGTGCGCTCCACCTTCGCGGTCGTGACCGCGCTGGCGGTGCCGGAGCTGCCGAGCATGGAGACGGCCACCACCACGACCACCACCACGACGGCGCCCAGAGCGACCCATCCGATCCAACGCCGACGCTTCTTCGGCGCCCCTTGTGCACTCATCGACTCACCACTCCGTCACTCGTCGTGTTCCACCCGGACCCTGCGCGCCGGAGCCTACTGGCCCGGTGTCGTCTGCTGCTGCGTGCCCGTGCCGCCGGGGACCTGCTGGCCGTTGAACGTGCCGTTGCGGAAGCCGCCGATGCGGTTCGCCGCGCCCACACGCTGGACGACCGTCAGCGCGGCGAGGATCAGCACGATCACGCCGATGACGCCGACCGCGATCCACAACGCCTTGAACTGCTTCTTGATGCCGCTCATCTCATCGTTCAGTTCCTGGATGGCGAGCGCCTGCGTCGCGTTGACCACGACTGCCGGCTGCGTGGAAGAGACCTCGTCACTCATGTCCGATCACCTCATGTCTCGTAGCGGTGCGTTTGTGCGGGCCCGGGCGCCCGGGAGCTACCGGGCCCGCTGGAGTCCAAGGTATCCCTCCACGCGATGCCGCACGTCGGCCCGCGGTCGTCACTCCTGCGTACTCCTCAGGGAGTACGCCCGGTCCCCTCCGGCTTCTACGACGAGCGGGGGCTGACCAGACCCGTCTCGTACGCGGTCACCACGAGCTGCGCGCGATCGCGCGCGCCCAGCTTCATCATCACGCGGCTCACGTGGGTCTTGGCCGTCGCCGGGGAGATGAAGAGTTCCGTGGCGATCTCGCTGTTGGACAGACCGCGCGCCACGAGCGCGAGCACCTCCCGCTCGCGTTCGGTCAGGACCTCGAGCGCCTCCGGCGGCGCGCGGTGCGGGTCCGGCCGCGTGGCGAACTCCTCGATGAGCCGGCGCGTGACGCTCGGCGCTAGGAGCGCGTCACCGCCGGCCACGATCCGGACCGCCTGCAGCAGCTCGTCCGGCTCGGTGTCCTTGAGCAGGAAGCCGCTCGCACCCGCGCGCAGCGCCTCGAAGACGTACTCGTCGATGTCGAAGGTCGTGAGGATGATGATCCGCGGGCCGCCTTCCGTGCCGGCCAGCTCGCGGGTCGCGGCAAGGCCGTCGAGCACGGGCATGCGCACGTCCATGAGCACCACGTCCGCGTGGCGTGCGTGCGCGAGCTCGACCGCCTCGCGACCGTCGCCCGCCTCCCCCACGACCTCGAGGTCGGCGGCGGAGTCGATCAGTACGCGGAACCCGGCGCGCACGAGCGCCTGGTCGTCGGCGATGAGCACCCTGATCATGCCTGTCCCCTCCCCGACAGCGGCAGCGTGGCCGAGACGCGCCAGCCGCCGCCCTTCACCGGCCCGGCCTCGAACGTGCCGCCGAGCGCGAGAGCGCGCTCGCGCATGCCCGCGATCCCGTGGCCCTCGGCCGGCTGCGCCGCGAGCGCCCTGCCCGAGCCGTCGTCGACCACGTCGATCCACAGCATGTCGTCGTCGCGACGGAGGGTCACCCGGACGGAGGCCGTGCCCGCGTGGCGCAGGACGTTGGTG
>PKWR01000162.1 GCA_003133285.1 Coriobacteriia bacterium | reverse complement strand
GGTCGCGCGCGACCACAGCGTGACAGCCGTCGCCAACTCGCTGGGCACCGACGTCGCCATGGCGCGCACCACCGTGCGCGCGACCGTGCTCTCCACGGGCGCGGCGGGCGGCACCGGCTGGGCCTCGTTCAGCGCGTGTGACGCGGCGGAGCTCGACGCCGCCGTGCTCGGCGCTCTCGCGGCGGACACGGCGCGCCGTTCCGCGGACCCGATGGAGCTCGACGCGGGCATCTACACCGTCGTGCTCGCTCCCGAGGCCGTCGCCGACATCGCGCAGTTCATCGCCTGGTACGGCTGCTCGATCAAGTCGGTCGAGGAGGGCCGCTCCTTCATGAGCGGCAAGCTCGGACAGCGCGTCACCTCACCGCTGATCACGCTCGTCGACGACGCCCTGCGCCCGTCGGCGTGCGGCCTCACCTTCGACTACGAGGGACAGCCCAAGACGCGCGTCGCGCTCATCGAGGCCGGCGTCGCCGCCTCTCCCGTGACCGACTCCTACTGGGCGGCGCGCACGGGGCGGCCCAACACGGGGCACGCCCTGCCCGCGCCCAACTCCCAGGGGCCGCTGCCGCTCGACGTGGCGCTCGAGGCCGGGGACGCCGACGCCTCCGCGCTCATCGCCTCGGTCAAGCACGGCATCTACGTGACGCGCTTCCACTACGTCAACATCGAGGACCCCACCCGCGTCACCCTCACGGGCATGACGCGCAACGGGACGTTCCTCATCGAGAACGGCGAGCTCACGCGCCCGGTGAAGGACCTGCGCTTCACGCAGCCGGCGCTCGAGGCGCTCGACACCACGCTCGGCGTGTCCGCGTACCGGCAGCTCGTGGGCGAGGAGGGCGGCGCGCTGGTGCCGTACCTGCTGCTCGAGCGCTTCATGTTCACGGGCCGCACTTCGTAGGCACGAAGGAACCGGCTGAGAACATGGAAAGGGCCCGGGAGCTTCTCCCCCGGGCCCTTCCTGATGCCACCACTGTCTGTATCGTCGCATCGCGGCCGGGACTTTACAGGTCGTCCTGCGATCCCTCGAGGCCCTGCGCGCGCTCGACCATCTCCTTGACCTTCATGAGCCGGGTGAGGTTGCCGCGCTCCGCCTCGTCGAGCTTCATGCGGATGTCGCGCACCGTGTCCTCGATCTGCGGGATGAGCACGTACTCGAGCGCGTTGACGCGCCGGCGCGTGCTCTCGATCTCGGCGGCGAGCAGCTCGATGGCCTTCTCGCGCGCGGCCAGCTCGAGCATGCGCGGCAGCACGTCGGCCAGGCGCGTGAGGCCGCCGTCGAGGATCGCCGGGGTCGTGGCGAAGGAGTAGCCGTGGCGCGGCGGCAACGCGCGCAGCGTCAGCTCGGGCACGCGGACGCTCATCACGTTGCGCTCCGTGACGTCCGCCAGCGGCGCGGGTTCACCCGAGGCCAGCGCCGCCGACAGTGCCGCCGACCCGGCCTCTGCGCGCGCCATCGCGAGCAGGCCCCACGCCGTTCCCAAGTCGCGTTCGACCGACGACCGCAGACGGCGCACCTCGGCGACGCGCGCCAGGAACTCCTTCATGAGCTCGTCGAGCTTGTCCTTGAGCAGCTTGTGACCGCGGCGGGCGGTCACGCCGCGCTGCCGCAGCTTGAGCAGCTCCATGCGGTTCGGGTTCACGCGCAGCGCGGGCACGTCAGAGCCTCCCGATCAGGGCGTAGGCGACGAGCAGCAGCGCACACACGAGCAGCGCGATGTTGAACACGCGCAGGGCGAACACCATCCGGGACCGATCGCCCGCCAGCTTCGCCTGCGAGCGCGCGACCCACACCTGCATGGCCACGAGACCCAGGACCAGGGCACCCAGCACTATGTAGAGCGCGGTCGTCACGCCGATGCGCCTTCGCCTTCGGGCACGGGCTGCGTGGCGGGAGCGCCCAGATAGCGCTCCACGTACTCGTCCTTGATGCGCTTGAGCTCCGTGCGCGGCAGCAGCGCGAGCAGCTCCCAGCCCAGGGCCAGCGTCTCCTCCACCGAGCGCTCCTCGTGCTTGCCCTGCGCGATGAAGCGGTCCTCGAAGGCGTCGGCGAAGGACACGAACGCCTTGTCCGAGTCGGACAGCGCCGCCTCGCCGAGGATGACGGCGAGCTCCTTGGCCTGGATGCCGCGCGCGTAGGCGCCGAACAACTGGTTCGAGAGGTCCGCATGGTCCTCGCGCGTCTTGCCCGCTCCGATGCCCTTCTGCTTCAGGCGCGACAGCGACGGCAGCACCGCCACCGGCGGGTAGACGCCCCGGCGGTGCAGCGAGCGGTCGAGGATGATCTGGCCCTCGGTGATGTAGCCGGTGAGGTCGGGGATCGGGTGCGTCTTGTCATCGTCGGGCATCGACAGGATCGGCACCTGCGTGATCGAGCCCTTCCGGCCCTTGATGCGCCCGGCGCGCTCGTAGAGCGTCGCGAGGTCGGTGTAGAGGTAGCCGGGGTAGCCGCGGCGGCCGGGGACCTCCTTGCGGGCGGCGGAGACCTCGCGCAGCGCCTCGCAGTAGTAGGTCATGTCGGTGAGGATGACGAGCACGTGCATGTCGCACTCGTAGGCGAGGTACTCCGCCGCCGTCAGCGCCATTCTAGGGGTCGCGATGCGCTCGACCGCGGGGTCGTCGGCGAGGTTGAGGAAGAGCACCGCGCGCTCGATGGCCGCCGTGGAGCGGAACTCGCGCTGGAAGAAGTCGGCGTCCTCGAACGTGATGCCCATCGCGGCGAAGACGACGGCGAACTCGCCCTCGAGCTTGTCCCCCACCTTCGTCGGGTCGGAGCTGCGCTGCAGCACCGCGGCCTGGCGGGCGATCTGCGCCGCCAGCTCGTTGTGCGGGAGTCCCGAGCCCGAGAAGATCGGCAGCTTCTGGCCGCGCACCAGCGGGTTGAGGCCGTCGATGGCCGACACGCCCGTCTGGATGAAGTCGTCGGGGAAGTCGCGCGCCGTCGGGTTGATCGGGTCGCCGTAGATCGACGCGCGGCGTTCCGGGACGATCTCCGGACCCCCGTCGGCGGGACGCCCGAGGCCGTCGAAGACGCGGCCGAGCATGTCGCGGCTCACGCCCAGCTCGAGCGAGCGCCCGAGGAAGCGGACCTTCGTCTCGGACGGGTTGCTGCCGCGCGTGCCGCCGAAGGCCTGCACGAGCGCCACGTCGCCCGAGATCTCGAGGACGTTGCCGAGCGAGCGCGTGCCGTCGGGGAACTCCAGCTCGACGAGCTCGTTGTACTTGACGTCGACGACCTTCTCGACGAGCAGCAGCGGCCCGATGATGTCGCGGGTGGAGGTGTATTCGCGGGTCACGAGAGGCCGCCTTCCGTGCCGTGGCCGTCAGGTGAGACGAGCTGCGTCGCGATGTCGCAGGCGATCGAGTCGAACTCGGCCGGCGCGACGTCCTCGGCCAGGTACTTCGCGCGGGCGATCCGCTCGCGGACCGGCGCGGCCAGCAGCTCGCGCAACGCCGCGCCCTCGGCAAGCGCCCGAAGTGCGGTCGAGTGGAACAGAAGGATGGTGGCGAGCAGGGCGTCCTGCTTGGCCAGCGACGTGAACTGGTCGTCGTCGCGGAACGCGTTCTGCTGCAGGAAGTCCTCGCGGACCGACTTGGCCGTCTCCATCAGCACCTGCTCGGCGCCCGTCAGCGCCTCGAGCCCCACGAGCCGCACGATCTCCGCCAGCTCGCTCTCCCTCTGCAGGATCGCCATCGCCTCGTCCCGCCGCCCCCGGAACTCCGGGCTGACGTGCTCGTTCCAATACGGCTCGACCCGGTCCAAGTACAGCGAGTACGAGGTCAGCCAGTCGATCGCCGGGAAGTGCCGCTCGTAGGCGAGCCGGTCCTGCAAGGCCCAGAACACCTTCACGACTCTGAGGGTGTTCTGTACGACCGGTTCGGAGAGGTCCCCGCCCGGAGGCGAGACCGACCCGATGACCGTGACGGACCCCATGCGAGCGGCGGGGGCGCCGGTGCTGTCGGCGCCGACTGTGTCGCCCTCGGAGGTGCCGACAGCACCGGCGCCCCCCAAGCATTCGACCTTGCCGGCTCGCTCATAGAACGCGGCCAGCTTCGTCCCCAGGTAGGCGGGGAAGCCTTCTTCGCCCGGCATCTCCTCGAGGCGACCGGATATCTCGCGCATGGCCTCAGCCCAGCGCGACGTGGAGTCGGCCTGCAGCACCACGTCGTAGCCCATGTCGCGGAAGTACTCGGCCATCGTGATCCCCGTGTACACCGACGCCTCGCGGGCGGCGACGGGCATGTTCGACGTGTTGGCGACCAGGATCGTGCGCTTCATGAGCGGCTGACCCGAGGCCGGGTCGGTCAGCTCGGGGAACTCCATGAGGACGTCGGTCATCTCGTTGCCGCGCTCGCCGCAGCCGATGAAGACGACGACCTGCGCGTCGGACCACTTGGCCACCTGGTGCTGCGTGACCGTCTTGCCGGCGCCGAACGGCCCGGGGATGCACGAGGTGCCGCCCTTGGTGAGCGGGAAGAACGTGTCGATGACGCGCGTGCCGGTCACGAGCGGCTCGGTCGGCGCGGTCTTGCGCGTATACGGGCGCGGCATGCGGACCGGCCAGGTCTGCATGAGGCGCAACTCGACCAGCTCGCCGGCGTCCGTGCGGACGGCGCCGATGCGGTCGGTCACGGTGTAGCTCCCGGACGCGAGCTCCTCGAGCGTGCCGGAAACGGCCGGCGGCACCATCACGCGGTGTTCGATCACGACGTTCTCGGCGACGGTCCCGACGATCCGGCCGCCGGAGACCCGACTGCCCACCGCCACGGTGGCTACGAACTCCCAGCGCTTGTCGCGGTTCAGGCCCGGAGCGGACACGCCGCGCGCCAGGAAGGCTCCGGCGAGGCGCTCGAGCTCGTCGAGCGGGCGCTGGANNGCAGGCCGGGGCCGAGCTCGACGGAGAGCGGCGCGCCCGTGGCCTCGACGGGGTCGCCGGGGCCGAGGCCCTCGGTCTCCTCGTAGACCTGGATCGACGCGCGGTCCCTGCGCATCTCGATGATCTCGCCCATGAGGCCTTGCGCCCCCACGCGGACGAGGTCGTACATCTTCGCTGTCCCAAGGCC
>PKWR01000156.1 GCA_003133285.1 Coriobacteriia bacterium | reverse complement strand
CGGATCGGGCAAGACCACGCTCCTGAACGTCATCCAAGGCGCGCTCGAACCGACCTCGGGACAGGTTCGGCATCCTGGGTGAGAACGGATCGGGCAAGACCACGCTCCTGAACGTCATCCAAGGCGCGCTCGAACCGACCTCGGGACAGGTGAAGATCGGCAAGACCGTCAAGTTCGCCGTCCTGTCGCAACATCTCGACGAGTTGAACGAGTTCGGAAGCCGCCGGGTCCGCGAGGTCCTCTCGCGGTACAAGACACGCTACGAGTTCGACGGCAAGGAACTGACCCCGGCCCAGCTTCTGGAGCGTCTCGGATTCGAGGCCGCCCAACTGTCCGCGGTCGTTTCCGATCTGTCCGGCGGAGAGAAGCGCCGCCTCCAGCTGATGCTCATCCTCCTGGACAAACCGAACGTCCTCATCCTGGACGAGCCGGACAACGACCTGGACATCGACATGCTCGCGGTCCTGGAGGACCTGCTGGACTCGTGGCCCGGCACGCTCCTGCTCATCACCCATGACCGCTACCTGATGGAGCGCGTCACCGACGATCAGTTCGCGCTGGTCGACGGGAGGATCCGCCATGTCCCGGGCGGCGTCGACGAGTACCTGCGGCTCCTGGACAAGCGGATCGCCGCGCGCGCGGAGGCCGAGCCCGAGAAGGCGAAGGCGAAGGACAGCGCGGCCGGGCTCTCGAGCGGCGGATCGGACGAGGGGCTCACGCCGGTCCTGTCGAATGCGGAAGAGCGCAGTCTGAAGAAGGAGCTCGCATCTACCGAGCGCAAGCTGGCCACGCTCGCTAGGAAGGCTGACGCAGTCCGGATCGCGATGCAGGAGGCGGACCCCTCCGACTACGTCGCCATAGTGGACGCCCAAGCCCGACTGCAGAGCATCGAGCAGCAGATCTCTGACCTCGAGGACGAATGGTTGGGACTGTCCGAGCGGCTCTCCTAGGTCACTCGCCGGAATCGGACCGGGAAGCCGGGAACACCCGGTCGCATTCGGCCACGTAGTCGCGCAGCGCCAGTGGCAACGTCTCGGACTCGCCGGGAGCGGGCATCGGCGCCGAGCTGTACGTGTCCCAGAAGATCACCTGGCTGTCCGTCAGGGTGCCGGCGCGAGCGTCGGCGACCATCGCGGCGAACGCCTTGCCCGTGTAGGTGGTCTCCAGCTTGATGCCGCTCTCAGAGGCCAAGGCGACAGCCTCGATGGTCTCGGGCGTGACCACTCCGTACCCGGGCTCGAACCAGTCCTCTCGCAGTTCGAAGGCGAGGTCGTCGTAGGCGACATCCGGGAAGGAGTCGTCGAGCGAGCGCAGGAGCGCGACGGTCTTCTCGGCGAGCTCGACGGCGACGCTCTCGGCCGCGACCTCGGCCGGCGTGACGCGGATGGCCACGACGCGCGTGTGCGCCCCGACCGCGGCCAGGCCGACAGCGAGACCGATCGCGGTGCCCAGCGTGCCGGCGGCGACGTAGATGACGTCCGGGCGCAGGTAGTCGCTGAGGTCCACGGCATCGATGCCGGCATTGAGCTCGCGCAGCTGGTCGACGACCTCGATGGCGGCGTTCACGTAGCCGATCGCGCCCAGGGCATTCGTGCCGCCCATGGGGATGTCGAGGGGCTCGATGCCGTCGCGTTCGGCCAGTGCAGCGCTCACACGAGCGCCTTCCGGAGCGCCGTCCCAGCCGTCCACGGGATGGGTCACCGTGCCGAGACCCACGTGAGCGCGCAGCGTCGCGGCCGCGAACGGCCCGACGGCCTGCGGCGAGAGCACCACGTGCGGCTCGAGCCCGAGCGCACGAGCGTACACGGCGGTCGCGAGCGCGTGGTTCGATCCGTATGCGCCGTAGGTGATGACCGCGGTGCGTTTCTCGGCGAGGGCCTTCCCCAGGAGATAGTCGAGCTTCCGCACCTTGTTGCCCCCGTAGGCGGCAGCGGTCAGGTCGTCGCGCTTGACGAGCAATCGCCCGATGCCGAGTTCCCGGGCGAGCGCGTCGAGCGACTCGACGGGCGTCGGCAGGCTGGCGATCCCGGCGCACGGCAGTGACGCAGCACCGGGGAAACGGGAAGCGAGCGGGCTCGTCACGGGCGGTCTCCTTGGGAAGGCGATGGCGGACATGCGCCTATCGTAGCGCCGAGGTGCCGCGCATCCGCGTGGCCGACAACAGGCGGAATGGCGCAACACGAACGGGGCGCCCCCTGTTGGGACGCCCCGCATTGCGTGCGGTGGTCGAGCCCAGCGGACGCGTTTGTAGCCGCAGCCCCGTCCCCACCCCGCGACCGCTCTTGACCGCGCTCCCGGCTGCACATACCATATGCTGTGTCGAGGTTCCCCAGACCACAACATCTGGGGCTAAGAGGGAAGCCGGTGCGTCTCAGACCAAGCCGGCGCTGCCCCCGCACCTGTAAGCGACGAGCTACTCGCACACCAATGCCACTGGCGCACCATCGCCGGGAAGGCGCGCGAGGATGCGACGACTCGCGAGCCAGTAGACCTGCCACGACACGATGCAGTTGACGATCGGGGCGGGGTGTCCCGGTGGCTCGCGTTCGCGGTTCTCTCAGGTCTACGGCCCTCTGACCCGTACTCGCGCTGTCACTCACCTCTCGGCTCATCGCCACGAAACGAGGGAGCGAAGCGGTGGACGAGAACAAGCTGGGCACACCCGTTGGTGTCATCAAGCGCGAGGGCGAGCGCGTTCCTTTCGATGCCGAGAAGATCCGTTCGGCGATCGAACGAGCCGGAACCGCCTCGGGTGAGTTCGACGCGACCGAGGCCCTCCTGCTGACAGCCCAGGCGGCCAAGGTCCTCACGCACCGCTTCGCTGAGACCGAACCCGACATCGAGCAGATCCAGGACGTGGTCGAGCAGGTCCTCATCTCGGCCAACCACTCCGCCACCGCGCGCGCTTACATCGTCTATCGAGAGCAGCGCGCCCGCTTCCGTGAGGACAAGAGGACCGTCGTCGAGGTCGAGACCTCGGTCAACGAGTACCTGGACCGTGTGGACTGGCGCGTCAACGCCAATGCCAACCAGGGCTACTCGCTGGGCGGTCTGATCCTCAACGTCTC
>PKWR01000134.1 GCA_003133285.1 Coriobacteriia bacterium | reverse complement strand
CTCCCATGTTCACGATGGCGTCCTTCTTGGCGCTCATCGTGCAGCCCTGCGTCAGGTCGCACATCTCCCGCACGATCGTGCGTACGGACGTCTCGGCGTACCCGGGTTCGCGCAGCTTGATGAAGTACGCGTTCTCCGCGATGCGGCACGCGTCGAGGTAGAGCGGGGTGTCGAACTCGCGGCAGACGGCCGCCACCTCGCGCACGTTGGCCATGCTGACCGGCTGTCCGCCTCCGGAGTTGTTGGTGACCGTGAGCATCACGAGCGGGATGCGCTCGGCGCCGTACTCGGCGAAGGCGGCACGAAGCCCCTCGACGTCCATATCGCCCTTGAAGGGGTAGTCCGAATCCATGTCGGCGAGCTCGGCCGAGGGCAGGTCGATCGCGATCGCACCGCGGAACTCGACGTTCGCCCGCGTGGTGTCGAAGTGGCTGTTGTTGGGGACGACGTCACCTTCGCTGCACATGACCGAGAACAGGATCCGCTCGGCGGCGCGGCCCTGGTGCGTCGGGATGATGTACTCGAAGCCCGTGATGTCCTGTACGGAGTCGCGGAAGTGGAAGTACGAGGGGCTGCCGGCGTAGGACTCGTCGCCGCGCATGACGCCGCCCCACTGGTTGGCGCTCATGGCGCCGGTCCCGCTGTCCGTGAGCAGGTCGATGATCACGTCGTCGGAGTGCAGCGCGAAGATGTTGTACCCCGCGGCCCGGATCATCTCCTCTCGCTGCTCAGGCGTGGTCATCTTGATCTGCTCGACCACTTTGATGCGGAACGGTTCGATGATCGTCTTGAACATGGCGCCTCCCGGTGCCACTTGGCGTCGACCCGATCTGAAGAGTCGACGCGAGCCGTCCTCAGCATAGTCCAGCGCGGTCCGGCGGCGGCGCCGTCGCTGCCGCTACACCTTGACGTTCTCGATCAGCCACTCCAGATACCGGGACTTCATCTGGCGGCTCGCCATGGCCTGCTTGATCGGCGGCAGTCGCAGGATCACGCCGAGCACGGTGGCCATGGCGCGATGGTTCCATAGCACGCGGTTGTCGAAGATGAGGTTCTGCAGGTCGCCGCGCTCGATCGCCATGACGATCGTGCGGTGCGCCGAGTTCAGCGGCGTGAGGACGCGCTGCGGTCGCGAGGCCAGGCCCAGGCTCTTGCTCGGGCAGGTCCGCACGCACACCGCGCAGCCGAGGCACAGGTCCTCGTCGACCTTGGCCCGCCGCGCCTTCGGGTTGTGCGCGTCGTTCGCCGAGACGAGCGTCATCGCTTCCACCGGGCAGGCGTTCGCGCACTTGCCGCAGCCGTTGCACGTCGACTCGTCGACGACCGGCAGGAAGTTGGTGGTGTGGACCGGGTTGAGCATGCCGAACTTGCGCGCGGCGATCATCGCCTCGCAGCAGCATCCGCAGCAGTTGCAGATGAAGTTCACGCCCTCGCGGACGTTCTCGCCGAACTGCACGAGGTTGTGCTCGTAGGCCTGCTGGAGCAGGTCGAGCCCCTCGCTCACGTCGACCAGGCGCGCGTAGCCGTTGCGGGTGAGCGACTCGGCGCAGCCGTTGAAGGTCATGCAGATCTCCATCGGCGCGTCGCAGTTGCGGCCCATATGCAGCATCTTGTGGCGGCAGTAACAGACGCCGATGCCGCGATGCGTGGCGGTCTTGATGACCTCGCTCGCGCGTTCGTAGTCGAGCACGTGCAGCGCGTTCTCGCTCGACAGGACGGGCTCGTGGACGAACGTGCGCCCGAGCTGCGTCTCCCCCGTCGCGAAGAGCGCCTTGATGAAGTCCTCCTCGACGTTCAGGTACTGGTAGAAGAGCTCGCCCAGCACCTTCTGGTCGACGTCGCCGCGCAGTCGCATCATCGAGAACTCGAAGAACCCCGCCATCGGCGGCGGCAGGATGTAGGTCGTCTCGCCGTCGTGCTCGGTGTCGAGGAGTATGGCGCGGCTCGAGAGCTCGTCGAGCACCTTGCGGGTCTCGGTGAGGTCCATCTTCAGGATCCGGGCGGCCTTCGGCGCCGTGAAGGGCTTGATCGGCAGCAGCGCCACGACGGCCGCCTCCCGCTCGCTGAACAGCATCGAGAGGATCTTGTAGAGCGTCTCAGAGGGCGGCGCGCCTTGAGGGAACCGGTTCAGGCGGTCGACCAGCTCGGTGTATCCCGACTTCAGCGTGACGTGCGACATGTCTACCTCTCCGCGTCCAGGAGGCCGTGTTGCCCGCGCCGTGGCTCGCCGAAGTGCCTCCCGACGCTGCTGCGTTCCAAGATACTGGTTCGTTGGGCGGGAGGCACACCGGGAACATAGTCGGCAGCGCGACGGCGCGAGCGGGTGCGGTCACGCTGACGGCTCCGGCAGGAAGGGAGATCCCGCATGACGGCCACCTCTTCGACCCTTCAAGACGTGGAGACGCTCTGCGTCGGGATGCAGTACCGGGTCCTCGGCACCACGGGCGAGGAGATCTCGGCCATCGGCCTGGGCGGGCACCACATCGGCCGTCAGAACGAGGAGCGGGAGAGCATCGCGCTCATCCGCTCCGCGATCGATGCGGGTATCACGTTCATGGACAACTGCTGGGACTACAACGACGGCGCGAGCGAGATCCGGATGGGAAAGGCGCTGCAGGGAGGCTACCGCGACAGGGTCTTCCTGATGACGAAGATCGACGGCCGCACGCGCCGGTCGGCCGCTCTGCAGATCGACGAGAGCCTCGCACGGCTTCGGACCGACGTGATCGACCTCCTGCAGTTCCACGAGGTGATCCGGTTCGAGGACCCGGACAGGATCTTCGCTCCCGGCGGCGCCATGGAGGCCGTCCTTGAGGCGCGACGTGCAGGGAAGGTCAGGTACGTCGGTTTCACCGGGCACAAGGACCCGCTCGTCCACGTCCGCATGCTCGAGGTGGCGGCCGCACACAGGTTCCGGTTCGACGCGGTGCAGATGCCCTTGAACGTGATGGACGCCCACTTCCGAAGCTTCGAGCGGCAGGTGCTGCCCCTGCTCGTGGCCGCGGGCATCGGGGTGATCGGCATGAAGTCGATGGGGGACGCGCGCATCCTCGAGAGCGGGACTGCGACGCCGCGCGAGTGTCTGCGCTACGCCTTGAGTCTGCCGACGTCCACCGTGGTGGCCGGCATCGACAGCAGGGCGGTCCTCGAGCAGGACCTGGAGATCACCAGGACGTTCACACCCATGACCGCGGCGGAACGGGAAGACCTGCTCGCCCGTACCGCCGATGCTGCACGCTCGGGCGGCTTCGAGAAGTTCAAGACCACCAACGCCTTCGACAGCACCGCGCTGTACCCGGGCTGGCTCGGCGCGCCCGACGAGCGGTCCGCGTGAGCCGGGTGTGCGTCTGCGCCGACTTGATGTAAATCAAAGAGTCCTCGCGCCCGCGGGCGCATCATCGCGCCACCGGGCGGCGCGACGGCGCGGCGCCCTCGAGATGATCGAAGGACATGCAGATGCACGGAACACCGAGTGTCACCGTTCGGGCTATCGCGTTCCTCGACGCGTTCTGCAAGGAACACGGCCTGCCGAGCACGCTGAGCGTCGACGTCCCCGTCGCCGGCATCACGGCGCTCGATCTGGCCGAGTCGATCGGGCTGCCCCTCTCGCTCATCGAGGGAGTCTTCCACAACTACTCAGCTTCCGGGCTCGGAGCGGTCGTCATGCCGGGCGACCGGGTGGCCTTCGTTCCGCCCGGGACTCCGGCGTCACATCCCGCGTTCTTCGGGCCCTTCGTCACGCGACGCTAGCTGCGCCAAATACTGTCAGCGGCCGAAAGGGACATACTCGGGGCTCGCCTACAACACGTGAAGGAGCGACGCCATGCCGAAGTACGTCATCGAACGGGACATCCCGGGAGCCGGCCAGCTGACAGCTGAGGACTTGAGGGGCATCTCGCGGACGTCCTGCGGGGTCCTGAGCGAGATGGGCCCGGATATCCAGTGGGTGCAGAGCTATGTCACCGGCGACAAGATCTACTGCGTCTACATCGCGCCGACCGAGGAACTCGTTCGGGAACACGCGACCAGGGGCGCGTTCCCTGCCGATCGCGTCTCCGAAGTCACCTCGATCATCGACCCCACGACCGCTGAGGGATAGCGTTCGCGCGATTGCAGGGCAGCAGCTCATGGAGGCCTCGGCGAACGCGCCGGGGCCTCGTGCCATGCGAGGCATCTGCCCCGCCGGGACCCTTCACAAGAAGCGCACATCTGAAGGGCCTCTCTGGCACGCGCATTGCGTATCTCGGGGTGTCCGAAGACGTTCCCTTCGACGACACGAGGAGTGAGCCACGATGATGTTTCTCTGGCTGCCGCTTTTGTTCCTGATCCCGTTCGCGTTCGTGTGGATGGTCCGCCCCGAATCCGAGGTCGCACGCTGCGGCCCGACGCACCCGTACGGACACTCGTCCGCGGGCCCCGCAGATGCGGACCCGATGGACATCGCGCGTTTGCGACTGGCCCGGGGTGAGATCACGCCGACGGAGTACGAGCAGATCCGGCGCCTCATCAGCTAGGCGGGCGCCGCGGGCCGGGATCCACGATGACCAACCGCGATCACATGACGTGATCGCCGACCTGGATGGAGTTGAGCACATGATGTATCGAGGATTCGGCTATGGGTATGGTGGTGGCGGACTTGGGATGCTCCTGTTCGGCGTCCTGGTCTTCATCGCCGTCGTGCTTCTGGTCGTTTGGCTTGTCAGGATGGCGTCAGGTCATCACGCTCCCGGCGGCGCGGTTCCGCCCTCGCAGCCGGCCGGCCACGATGAAGCGGTCGCCATCGCGAAACGGCGCCTTGCGAGCGGGGAGATCACTGCGGAGCAGTACGGCGAGATCATCCGAACGCTCGGCGCATAGCAGCGCGAGCGGTCCGATGGATGGCCGTCCCACCCGGGGCGGCCATCTCGCACGTTTCGGCCCTGCGTGACCGTGGAGCGCGAAGGATCTCCGAGGCCCTTCTCTCGACACACGCCGGGAGGGGTACAGTTCGGCAGAGAGCGTGGACCGGACGATCGCCCGAGGAGTCACCTGATGAAGAGGGATGCGAACCTGAGTCCTTTGGATCGCGCCGTGCGCATCGCGCTCGGCGTCGCGCTGCTCGGGATCGGCGTGTTCGTGGTGCAGGGCGTGGTGGGTATCGTGGTCGACCTGATCGGCGCGGTCCTGGTCTTCAGCGGCGCCGTCGGGTTCTGCCACGTCTACAAGGTCTGCGGCATCTGCACCGCCAAGAAGGCGTGACGACCCGTTCGGCCCGCCGGCGCTTGAAGGACTATACCCGTGGGGGTATAGTCCTCGTCACTGCACGGGCAGCGCACGGCGCCCTCTCCCGATCGAGGACTCGATGAACAAGAAGCTCATCCTATGGCTCGCGGTGGCTGCGATCGCGGTCGTGGTCGTGGTCGCCATGTCCGCGCAGTCGCAGAGCGTGCGCAAGAACATCGCCGCCGCCGAGCTGCTGCAGCTGCAGGGTTCCGGGGCGTCCATCGTCGACGTTCGGACGCCGGCCGAGTTCGAGGCCGGCCACATAGCGTCGGCCATCAACGTCCCGGTCGACCAGCTTCAGATGGTCGCGCCGGCGTGGGACAAGAACCAGCCCGTCGTCGTGTATTGCGCTACCGGGGCGCGCTCGGCCGAGGCAGCGACCTACCTTGCGGGAGCCGGCTTCAAGAAGGTCTACGACCTGACAGGCGGGCTCGTGACATGGACCGGCGAGCTCGTCAGCGGCAAGGCCACGGCCGCCGCGCCCTCGGGCGCGGGAGCGGTCAAGACCGACGGCAAGCCGGTCTTCATCGAGTTCGCGACCAGTACTTGACCCACGTGCCTTCAGCTGAAGCCCCTGGTCGAGGGGCTCAAGAGCGCGTACGCGGGCAAGGTGGATTTCCGGGTCTACGTGGACAGCGGTGACCCGGTCGGGGACAGCCTCGCGCAGCAGTTCAACGTCCAGTACGTGCCGGAGTTCATGTTCGTCAACGCGGACGGAAGCGTGTCGGGTGAGCCGATCGTCGGCGGGACCGACGAGGCCACGCTGAAGGCGCGGCTGGATGCGCTGAAGTAGCAGCGGGCAGTACCGAGAAGACACGAACGCCGGCCCCTCGGGCCGGCGTTCTTTCGTTGGAGGAGCGCGGACCCTGCGTCGGTCCGCTACGGGGTGGCGCTCGTGTTCACCGCAGCCAGCTCGCGCCACGCGGCGGTGCTCGTGCCCTTCCAACCGTACAGGCTCGCGCCGATGCAGTCGGTCTCACGGGCCGCCCGCACGAACTGCTCGACCTGGGCGGTCGAAGACTTGTCGGAGATGCCGCCGATCATGTGCACCGGCGTTGTCGCGCACCCCGGCTGGGCCCGCAGCACGGCCATGTTCGAGGATGTCGAGATGTGGGGTGCGGCGGCGCTGTGACTGCTGAAGCTGTAGTAGTGCATCGGGAGGAACACGTCGTAGGTGGTGGCCAGCATCGCGTACGGGAAGTCGCTCCAGAATCCTTTCTTCGTGCTGATGCCCACCGGCGACGGGATGATCGCGCCGAGCGCGTAGTCCGGCCCGACACGGGCGCGGACCTGCTGCGACAGCGTGGTGAGGCCTTGGTTGCGCAGGCTCACCGGCTTCACCACGGTCGACTCGATGTCGAGCGCGAACGAGTCGAACGCCTGCCCGTCGGCGGTCTTGAAGTCGATCGCCTGCATGACCCGGTCGAAGTCGACGGAGTCCGCTCGCAGGTTCGGCAGGTACCACGCCACCACGTAGATGTGGCGCGCGTGGGCCTCGGCGATGAACGTGGCCAGCTCGGCTGGGTGCACGAGCCCGGAGGCCGAAGCGGCGTTCGCCGTCTCGATGAAGAGCGTGCGCACGCCGTGGTTGGCCATGTCGCTCACGGCGGCCGCCGGATCCGCCCAGGCGCGGGTGTCGAAGAGGTCGACCCAGGTCGCCAGGCCCCGGTAGGGGTCCAGGCGCGAGGCGGTCGTCGAGTTCGGGCCCGAAACAGGCGGGCGGCCGGACGACCGCGCGAGGAGGAGCCATGGGCCGGCCACGAGCAGCACCGCAACGAGGGCGAGCGCGGCCAAGGTCACGTTCCTGCGGCCGAATCGGTCGAGCAATGAGTGCATCAGGCCTCCGGAGGCGTCGGGCAGCACCGCTTCCTCTCAAGGACGAGCATACCCGCGGCGTTCCCGAACGCGCGCCGCACCGCCGATGAGCGCACGATCTACGGCGTTTCCCGACAGGCCTTTCGAAGGAGGATGGGGCCCGCAGCTCGCCGGCCCTGGGACTCGAAGTCCGCCTGAGCGGGAATAGCATTCGGGAAGGGTCTTGCTCCGTGCGAGAGGTCGGCCCCACGTGCAACCGGGTATCCAGTCTGTTCGCAGGGCCGACGACGGACTCCCCAAGGTCAGCATTCTCGTGACCGGCGCCGGGGGAGGACACATCGCCTCGGCCCAAGGCCTGGAGGAGGCCTTCGAGGGGCGCGCGTGTGTGACGCTCGTGAACGTGCTCGACGAGCACGCCCCGTTCCCGTTCGACCGCCTCTCGGCCTCGTACGCGCCGCTGGTCGCGGTCGCTCCCGACCTCTACCGCTTCGCGTACGACATCGTCCAGACGCCGGTCGGCCTCAAGATGCTCGAGAACGGGGCATACGCGCTGCTGTGGAAAGAGATGGCGGAAGCTATCATCGAGACACGGCCCGATCTGGTGATCAGCGTCCACGGGCTGCTGAACGAGGTGCCATTGCGGGCCATCCGGCAGGCCGGGTGCGCCGCGCCGTTCGTGTCGGTGGTCGTCGACGGCGGAGTGCCGCCGGTTTCGTGGTTCACGAAGCGCGCCGACCTCTGCTGCGTCCCGGACGAGGGCATCCGCCACATGGCGATCGATGCGGGGATGTCGCCGGAGCGCGTGGTGGTGACGGGACTCCCGATCCGGCGAGCGTTCGTGGAGGCCCGCGAGCTCGACGAGGCCGAGGCGCGACAGACGCTGGGTCTCGACCCGGATCTCCCGCTCGTCCTCATCATGGGCGGCGGGGCGGGCATGGGCCGCGTGGGGGCGATGACCTCGGCGGTCGCCGCGCGGCTGGAGGCAGGCGGCGTGCGCGCGCAGATTGCGGTGATCGCCGGGAGCAACGAACGTCTTCGACGACGTCTCACCAAGACCGATTGGCCCGTCCCGGTGACCGTTCTCGGCTTCACACACGACGTCGCCCTGTGGATGGCCGCGGCGGACGTCCTGCTCACCAAGGCCGGGTCCGGGGCGATCGCCGAGGCCGCATGCATCGGGGTCGCGACCCTGCTGACGGGTTTCGTGCCGGGGCAGGAGGAGGGGAACGTCGCGTGGGCCCGGGAGAGCGGCGCGGCGGTCTTCGAGCCGCGGCCGAAGCGCGCGGCCGCGCTCGTCGAGCGCTGGCTCGGGCCCGATCGCAGCGAGCTGCTGG
>PKWR01000090.1 GCA_003133285.1 Coriobacteriia bacterium | reverse complement strand
TGAACGTGCGCGACTGGCTGCACGTCGACGACCACTGCGACGGCATCGAGTTCGTGCTGCTCAACGGCGAGCCCGGCGAGGTCTACAACGTCGGCGGCGGCAACGAGCGCACCAACCGCGAGATCACCTCGATCATCATCGACGAGCTCGGGCTGACCGAGGACATCATCACGTGGGTCACGGACCGTCCTGGCCACGACCGCCGCTACGCGCTGGACTGCGGCAAGCTGGCCGCCATGGGCTGGACGCCGCAGGTCTCCTTCGAGCAGGGCCTGCGCGACACGATCCGCTGGTACCGCGACAACCCGTGGTGGTGGAACAAGATCAAGCATCAGACGGAGGAGTTCGCGGACTGGCGCAAGCGCTGGTACGAGGAGCGCTCGTAGCGTGGGTGGGCCACTGCTGATAGCGGGAGCCGGAGGAATGCTCGGCCACGCGCTGCAGATCGTCTGCGGGCAGCGGGACCGGTCGTTCTTCGCCCCCGTGGAGTCGGAGTTCGACATCACCTCCGTGGCCGACGTCTCCCGGGTCGTCGCCGCGTTCGCCGCGCTGCATCCGGACGGCGTGCTGATCAACGCCGCGGCCTACACGAACGTCGAGCGCGCCGAGGACGATCCCGACAAGGCGTTCCTCGTGAACCGGACCGGCGCGCGGCTGCTCGCGGCCGCCGCCGCCCGCGGGGGCCTGCCCTTCGTCCACGTGTCGACCGACTTCGTGTTCGACGGGACGAAGGACGGCCCGTACACCGAGGACGACGAGCCGAACCCGCTGTCCGTCTACGGTCTGTCGAAACTGGCGGGGGAGCGCGTCGTGCTCTCCGCGAACCCGACCGCGCTGATCGTGCGCACCGCGTGGGTGTTCGGCCCCTACGGGGCCAACTTCCCAACCAAGATCCTCGAGCGCGCGCGCGGCAGCATCGCGGTCACCGTCGTCAACGATGAGGTGGGCTCGCCGACCTACACGCTGGACCTGGCCGCGGGCATCCTCGACCTTCTTGACGCGCGCGCCCGCGGCATCTTCCACCTCGTGGGCAGCGGCTCTTGCACCCGCGACGAGATGGCGCGCGAGATCCTGCGGCTGGCGGGGCTGGGTTCCGTCGAGGTCGTCCCGGTCCCGTCGTCGACCTTCGCGAGCAAGGCGGCGCGCCCCGCCAACTCCGTGCTGGACTGCTCGAAGGCCGCCGCTCTCGGCGTCACGATGCCGGATTGGCGCGACGCGCTGGCGAGGTTCGTCCCGACGGTGGAGTGAGTGGCGTGACCCTTTCAGACGCGCCCGACGTCGATGTCATCATCGTTGCCCACGATGCGGGCGCGTTTCTGGAGCCCGCAGTCGCGAGCGTCGAGGAGCACACCGGCCCGGGCCGAATCGTCGTCGTCGACGCGGAGTCCACCGACGGATCGGTGGACTCGCTCGCCGCCACGCACCCGGGCGTCCGCGTCATCCCTGCGCCCAACCGCGGCTTCTCCGCGTCCAACAACGTGGGCATCGCTGCTTCGTCCGGTGCCTATGTACTGTTGCTGAACCCAGACGCCGAACTCGCCGATGGCTCGCTGGAACGACTCGTCGCCCGCATGGATGCCGACCCGCACGTCGGGATCGTCGCACCGCGCGTCCTCGATCCCGACGGTGGTGTGCAGCGGGGCTCGTTCGGAGCGTTCCCGACGCTCTTCGGCACGCTCGCGCTCCGTCTCGGACGCCTGCGCGACCGCCTGAGCGGCGGCCGCGGAGCGGCCCGTAGCGAGCGCGCGACCGACGGATCGCCCGACTGGGTGACCGGCGCTTGCATGCTCGTACGCCGCGCCGCCATCGCCGATGCGGGGCCGATGGACGAGGGCTTCTTCCTCTACTTCGAGGACGTCGAGTGGTGCCATCGCATGCGCGATCACGGGTGGAAGGTCCTGATCGAGCCGGCCGCCTCCTGCGTCCATCATCTCGGGAAGTCAGGCGGCGGCCCCGGGACCGCTTCGAAGGCGTACCGCGACAGCTTCTACCGCTACTGCCGGATCTACCACCTGTGGGGACTGGCCACCGCAACACGCACCGCCCTCGTCCTGCGCTCGCTCCTCGAGGGGAGGGGCTGATGCGCGTCCTGCTCGACTGTCGCATGGCCTCGTGGTCCGGGATCGGTCGGTACTCGACCGGTCTGGCACGCGAGCTGGCGCGCATGGACGGCCTCGAGATCGTCCAGGTGATCGAGGAGGGCTTGGCGGCGCCCGTCCCCGGCGCCGAGACCATCACCGCCCGATCGCACGCCTTCTATCCCACGGGGGGTCTCGAGCTCGGCCGCATCGTCGACGCGGCGAAGCCGGACCTCGTGCACTGCCTCCACGTGCCGACGCCCATTCCGTCGCGGTACCCGCTTGCGGTCACGGTCCACGACCTGACCCCATTGCGCGTCCCCGGGGTCATGCCGTCGATCGTCAGACGCTCGGCCTATCGATGGTGGTGCGGACGTGCCGCGTCCGTGGCGGGCCTGCTGATCGCCGACTCGCGGGCGACCGCCACCGACGTCGCCTCGTTCTTCCCGCGCGCAGCGGGGCGCACGCGCGTGGTAGAACTCGCAGCAGACGACTTCGTGGGCGGGCCCGGGGGAGAGCTTTCCCCCGCGCTCGCCGAGGGCGGTCCCTACCTGCTCTCGATGGGGAACACGAAACCCCACAAGGACCTCCCGACGCTGCTACGTGCGTTCGCGCAGGTCAACGTGAGGCGTCCCGACCTGCGGCTGCTGCTGGTCGGCCGCGACGAGCCCGGGTACGCCGTCGCTGTGCTCGGAGACACGCCCGCCGCCCGGCGTGTCGCTTTCACGGGGCATGTGGACGACCCGACACTGCGCGCGCTGTACGTCGGTGCGGAGGCGTTCGTGTTCCCCTCACGCTACGAGGGTTTCGGCCTGCCGCCGCTCGAGGCGATGGCGTCGGGCACGCCGGTGGTGTGCTCGGATGCCTCGTCGCTTCCCGAGGTTGTGGGGGATGCGGCGCTGCTCTTCCCGGCGGGCGACGTGACCGCGGCGGCGGGCGCGATCCTGCAGCTGCTGGACGACCGCACGCTGCGCGCGTCGCTGGTCGCCGCCGGACGCGCTCGCGCCGCGCTCTTCACGTGGAAGCGCACCGCGGCCGAGACGGTGGCCGTCTACCGCGAACTGCTCCAAGCGCATGGCGGCGGGACCTCGCCCATCGAATAGAATGGACGTCGCGCGGCGCGTCCGGCGACGCGCGTGACAGATCCGTCCTCCACTCGAGGAGAAGACCGATGACCGCCTCCGCTCCGATCCACTTCGGCACCGACGGCTGGCGCGCCGTCATCGGCGACGACTTCACCTACGACAACCTGCGCCGCGTCGCCGACGCGTCGGGCCGCGTCTTCGCGGCCGACCATCCCGGCGGCACGGTGCTCATCGGATACGACACGCGCTTCGAGGCGGCGTCGTTCGCGGCCGCTGCCGCGGAGGTGCTCACCTCGCACGGCCTCGTCGTCCGGGTGAGCGACAGCTACTGCCCGACGCCGGCGCTGTGCTGGTCGGTGTCGCGCGACGAGGCCGCCATCGGCGGCGTCATGCTCACCGCGAGCCACAACCCGGCGTCCTACCTCGGCTT
>PKWR01000192.1 GCA_003133285.1 Coriobacteriia bacterium | reverse complement strand
CATCTCGTCCGGGCTGACCGTAAAGGAGGTCTCGTGGATGTAGGGCACTTCTGCTCTCCTTCTACCTCGGCGTCCAGTTGAAGATCATGTACAGAAGCCACATCAGCAACACAGCGATACTGACGATCCAGCCCATCAGTGGCAGTCCTCCGCCGGCCTCCTCGACGATGTTCGCGAACGTGTCGATGTAGCCGTCCGGCGAGATGCGCTCATCTTCGCTCTCCTCACCGGGCGGCCGATGGCCTGACGTGCCCGCCCCTGTGCGCGCCCGATGGCGGATCGCGAACACCAACGCGCCGGCGACCAGCACGATCGTCCACGTGACAACCGAGAGGACCGTCGGTCCGACCTGCAGAACGTTGTCAGGCATCCTTCGAACCTCCCCTCGCCGCCGAGCGGCCGGGCCAGTCCAGCGGTTCGCAGTCCTCGAGCATGGGGTACTTGGCGGCCTCGACGTCATCGAACTGGTGCGTGCACAGACCCCACGCGATGAAGATCAGCCCGGTGAGTGACACGAGCGCCATCCAGCCGACGACGACCCACAGTCCCATCGGCATCTCGATCAGCCTCCCCATTTCCCGCCGGTGAGTCCGGTCAGGTAGGCGGTCAGGTCCCAGACCTCCGTCTCCGTGAGGACCGGGCGGAAGCCGTACATCATCGTGTTCGGAACGCCTTCACGGATGCGGTAGAACATGTATGGGTTCGACATCCCCTTGGGGAATGCGGCGGGCGACCCGCTCACGAGCGTGCGCGTGCCCGGACCCTTGCCGAGGCCGTCGGCGCCGTGGCAGGTCGCGCACCACTTCTCGTAGAGCGGCTTGCCGTCCGCCGGGACGATCGTCGCGATCTCGCTCTCGAAGATGCCGGGATCGGTGCGCACGTACTGCAGCGGCACCGAGCCGTCGCCCATCACGCTCCGCTCCATCTTCGCGCTGCCGTCGATGAACGCGCCTCTCACGAACGACACGTCGTTCCAGCGGTCCGCCTCCATGAGGAACTCGCTCCAGGCGGGCATCGCCGTGATCTGGACGCCGCTGTTGATGCGGGCCAGCAGCCCGCCCTCGACGGTGCCGGCGCTGAACTGCCCGGCGTTCACCTGCGACGGGAGCTTGCGCAGGTCCGCCGGCTTCGGGTCGAGGTACGCGCCGTCGGGCCCGGTGCCGTCACCGGCCGGCCCGTGGCACGTCACGCACAGCGCCAGGAACTGCGCCTTTCCGGCCTCGAAGCTGACCGTCACAGGCGCGCGCATCTGCTTGATGATCGTCGTGAAATCGAAGTCCTTGCCCTTGGCCGGCTGCGGCGGCTGCTTCTCCGTCTGGGTGAACATCGAGCGGATGTAGTGCACGAGCTGCCAGCGCTGCGTCTCGCTGTACTGTAGCTTCCACGTGGGCATCGCCGTCCAAGGGACACCCTCCGAGATCCGCCAGAAGTAGTCGGCATCGACGTACGGCACATAGTCGGCGTGCTGCGAGAAGTCGGGCGGCACCGGCTCGACGCCCGCGCGGTACGGGCCCATGCCGGTGGCCGCGTCGCCGTGGCACACCATGCACTCGCGGGTCCAGATCCGCTTCCCGGCGTCCAGGTTGGCGGCGTCGTTCGGCAGCGGGTTGGTCTTCTGGTACTCGGCGGGCGGGTCCCCCTCGTTCGGGTCGCGCTCGATCGGGTGCGCGTACACCTCCTGGACGTAGCGGATCACGTTCCACCGCTGAGCGGGCGTCAGGCTCTCCTTCCAGGGCGGCATGACCGACCCCTGGACGCCCTCCGACACGTGCCAGAACCACTGGTCGTCGGGCATGCTGCGGAACGGGTCGACCTTGAAGTTGGCGGGCGTGACGATCAGCGTCCCGCCGTAGCTGCCGAGCCCGTTGCCGGCGCACCCGTGGCATGTCAGGCATCGCGACGTGAAGATCTGCTTGCCCTCGTAGAGGCCCGAGTCCTTGAACGTCGGCCAGCCTTGCGGCGGCGCGTTGGGATCGGTCGACTGGATACCCGCGGACATCGTGGTGGGTCGCGACTGCAGGTACGGCGCGGGCGAGATGATCATGCGCTCCGCCGCCGCGCGGTCGCCGAGCGAGAACAGGTACTCGGAAATGGCGTGTGCCTGCGCGTCGGTCAGGAAGGAGAAGCTCGGCATGATCGACATGGGCGAGTACTTGCGGGGGTCGATCAGGTGGTCGATCTCCCACTGCTGACTGCGCTTGCGGCCGATATACGACAGATCCGGGCCCGTACGCTCCGAACCGAGGATCATGGGATTGTCGAAGACGTAGTCGCCGCCCTGAGAGGTCGGGCCCATCCCGTTGTCGATGTCGCGCACGTACTGGGTATGGCAGTAGTTGCACCCGTTGCCGTAGAAGAGCTCGCGTCCGAGCAGCTGCTCAAGGCTGCGTTCGATAGCGACGGTCGTCTGCGGCGGATTCCACAGCGCCACCGGCGCGAACACGACCACCGACACGACCGCGAAGAACACCAGCAGGCCACCGACCAGGATCACCTTGAACGTCATCTTCATGGCCGGTCACCTTCCTCGACCGCCATGGAGAGGGGAGCGTTCGCCGATGCCGAAGCCGGGGAGGTCATGGGCGACGCCATCGTCGGGAGTTCGAGCGGCCGGCGGACGACGATCGTGGCCAGGATGTTGTACGCGAACATCGTGAAGCTCACGACCATCAGCGTGCCGCCCATGATCCGCAGCGCCAGGAACGGCCGCAGCCCCGGCAGGACCGCCCAGATCGGGAGTCCCATGCCGGTCCAGGCCGTGCCCTGGTCGAGTCCGACGAACATGAACCCGAGGAAGAACGCGGTGAACCCGATCAGGTAGAAGGCGAACTGTGCCTTCGCCAGCCGCGTGCTCCACAGCGCGCACCCGTAGATCCGCGGCAGCGCGTAGTAGAGTCCGCCGATCAGCGTCGACGCCGCGAAGAAGACGAGCGCCAGGTGCGCGTGCCCCGGTACGTACTGGGTGAAGTGTGTGAGCTGGTTGACATCGCGCAGCGCCTCGTTCGATCCCTGGAACGACACCAGGATGTAGGAGGCCCATCCGGTCAGCACGTACAGGAGCGGCACGCTGGACCGCAATCGGTCCCAGTTCCCCCGCATGGTGAGCAGGATGTTGAACATGAAGGCCAGCACCGGGATCACCATCCCGAAGCTCTCCGCTACTGCGACGGTCTTGAGCCAGTAGGGGATGGGCGCCCACAGCAGGTGGTGCGCCCCGACGCCGGTATAGAAGAACGCGATGCCCCAGAACGCGATGAGTCCCAAGAAGTTGCTGTACAGCGGCGTGGACGTCTCGCGTGGCACGATGAAGTAGATCACCGCGAGCAGGCCGGTCGTGAACCACAACCCGAGCACGTTGTGGCCGTAGAACCAATTGAAGATGGTGTCGTTCACCCCGGTCAGCGCGCCGGTAGGCGGGTTCCACATGACGTTGCCGATGAAGTACAGCAGCGGGAACCAGATGACCGTCCCGATGATGTACCAGAGGCTCACGAAGAGCTTGGGCTCCACCCGGTGTCGGATGGTCATGTAGATGTTGATCATGTTGAGGATCAGCACGAGCATCACGGCGACGTCGATCGGCCAGATGAGCTCGGCGTACTCGCGGCTCTGGGTGTAGGCGAGGAGCAGAAGGACGATGCCGCCGGCGAGCGCGAGGTTCCAGAGCAGGGCGCACAGGTTGCCGAGCCACTCGCTCCAGATCTTGCGCCCCGTCAGCCGGGGCACGATGTAGAGCCACATGCCCATCATCGCGCCCGACAGCCACGCGAACATGACCGTGTTCACGTGCGCCTGGCGCAAGCGCCCGAAGACCAGCCACGGGATCCCGTGCGCGAAGTCGGGGAACACGAACTCGATCGCCAATACGAGGCCCATCAAGACGCCGAGGATCAACCACATCGCCGCCGAGACCATGAAGTTCGCAGCAGCGCTGTTGTCGCGCTTCCAGCTGAGCACGGAACCACCCCCGCGATCGCCCCTGCCGTCTCCCCCCGCTGCACCCAAACATACCCAGTCCGCGTGTCGGCGATACAAGTCCGCGGCGGCGTGGACCCGCCGCA
>PKWR01000200.1 GCA_003133285.1 Coriobacteriia bacterium | reverse complement strand
CCCGTGTCGCGGCCTCACGTGCGGCGCTCCCCGCCTCCCGGCCGACGCGCAACCGTTCAACCCAGCGGTCCACCGCCGGCGGCCCGCCGCGGCCGGAGAGCGCCACGAGCAGCGACGTGACACGACGCGGCAGCCGCCCGGACCGCCGCGGCATCGCCTCGAGCGACACTTGGACGGCGCGCAGGTCCGCCACGGCCTCGGGTGGCGCCACTCCCGCGGGCAGCAGCGCCCGCAGCGCGCCGAGTGTCTCGAGGCGCTCCAGCGGCGACGCGGGGTCGTCCTCGTCGAGTATCGCCAGCAGTTCCTCGCGCAGTCGAGCGCCCGAGATCTCCTGCAGCAGACCCATCGCCACGGCACGCCGCGCGAGGCCCTCCGTCGCGTCGTCCATCGCGAACCCGAAGCGCTCCTCGAAGCGCGCGGCCCGCAGGACCCGCGTCGGGTCCTCCACGAACGACAGCGGGTGGAGCACGCGCACCACGCCGTCGCGCAGGTCGGCCAGCCCTCCGAACGGGTCGGCGATCGCGCCGAACTCGGCCGGGTCGATCTCGGCGGCCATCGCGTTGATGGAGAAGTCGCGCCGCAGCAGGTCGCGCCTCAGACTCGACCGCTCGACCGTCGGCAGCGCGCCCGGCCGCGTGTAGTACTCGGTGCGCGCCGTGGTGACGTCCACGCGCAGCCCGCGTTCGAGCACCACGACCGCGGTGCCGAAGCGTGCGTGCGCCCTCACGTGCCCGCCCAATCTCTCGGCGACGCTGTGCGCGAACGCGATCCCGTCTCCCTCGACCACGATGTCGATGTCGAGGTTGCGCCGCCGCAGGAGCATGTCGCGCACGAATCCGCCGACCACGAACGCGCGCACGCCCTCCTCCTGGGCGACCGCGCCGATCTCGCGCACGGTGTCGCGCACCTCGGGCGGCAGCAATGTCTCGAACGACTCGCGGAAGCGCTCCGCCGCCGCCTGGCGGGCGGGCGCGATGCGCGACGCCAGATAGGAGGCGCCGTGCTCGGCTCGCAGCAGGTCGGCGTGCGTGACCAGTCCCGACAAGCGGCCGCCGGTCAGCACGAAGACCGCGGGCACGGCGTCGGCGCTCATCAGGCGCTCGAGCGTGTCGAGGTCCGCATGGGGAGCGACCGTGGCCGGCGAGCGAGTCATGAATCCGGTCACGGGCGCGTGCCCGAGGCCGTGGCGCACGGCCTTGTCCACGTCGCGCCGCGTCACGAAGCCGCGCACCTCGTCGCGCGCCATCACGGGCAGCAGACCATGGCCCCAGCGCGCCATGACCTCCGAGGCGTGGTCCATCGTGTCGGCCTCGGTGATGGTGCGCACCGGAGCCGTCGCGATGTCGCCCGCGGTGAGCTGGGAGGGCACCTCCGCCTCGAGCGCGGTCCGCAGGTCGGCCAGCACCTGCCCGACCTCGCCCTCGCGCATCGCCGCCGAGGCCGCTTGCGGGTGTCCCCCGCCGCCGAGATGGGCGAGCACCGCGGCGATGTCGATGTCGCGCAGACGGCTGCGCCCGACGACCTGTATGCGCTCCGGCATCGAGACGACCGCGATCGCCACGCGGTGTCCGAGGTCCTCCACGAGGTGGTGGGTCACGAGACCGGCGCTGTCGACGTAGCCGGCCGCGGAGGCGGAGGCGACGGCCACGGGCCGGCCGTGCACGTCCCATACCTCCAGCGACGCCGTGAGCTCCTCCAGCAGCGCGCGCTGCTCGCTGGTGAGCGTGCGGTCCAGGAAGCGCTCGACGACCTCCAGGTCCGCGCCCTGCGCCATCAGGAAGGCGACGGCGTCCGCGTCGTAGGCGGTGGTGCCCGGGTACGTGAGCGATCCGGTGTCCTCGTGGATGCCGAGAAGCATCGCCGAGGCCTCGAGCGGCGTGAGCGCGAGTTCGTGTTCGCGAAGCTCGTGCACGAGTATCGACGTGGTAGCGCCCACCTCGCGGCTGCGGTCCTCGCCTCGCGTGAGGTCGAGCGCCGTGCGCGGATGGTGGTCGTAGATCACGAGATCGACGCGCTCGTCCTCCGCCACCGACGCCAACTCGCCGAGACGCGACGCGTCGCGGGTGTCGACCATCACCAGCCGGCTCACCGGCCCGCGGTCGAAGCCCTTGAGATCGGCGAAGGCCAGGAACTCGCCGTGCAGCGCGTGGAACTCGCGGACGTTGGCGTTCTGGGTGCCGGCCCACACGGCGCGGGCGCCGGGGTAGAGCTTGGTCGCGGCGACCATCGACCCGTACGCGTCGAAGTCCGGGTTCACGTGTCCCGCGACGATCGTGATGCCGTCACGTGCGGCCACGGCGCTCCCGCTCTCCTACTGCTCGATGACGAGGTCCCGCTGACCGACCGAGGTGGCGCTCATGCACAGCGCGTTGCGGAACCGCTCCTCGCCCGCGTCCAGCAGCTCCGCGCGCGACGCGTGCAGCGTGGCCAGCGACGAGCCCTGCTCGACATGGTTGCCGACCTTGGCGTGCAGGACGAGCCCGGCAGCGGGGTCGACGGCGTCGTCGAGGTGCGCGCGCCCGGCGCCCATCGCCATCGCGGAACGGCCGACGCACTCCGCGTCGAAGTGACTGACCCAGCCGGTCTCGTGGGCGACGACCTCGCGGGTGAAGGCGGCGTGCGGCAGCAGCGACAGGTCGTCCGCGACGCGCGGATCGCCGCCCTGCGCCTCGACCCACGCACGGAACTTCTCCAGCGCCGCACCGCTCTGCACGGCGTGCACCAGCTTCGACCTGCCTTCGTCCAGGTCACGCGCGACGTCGGCCAGCACGAGCATCCGCGACCCGAGCGCCAAGCACTCCTGGAAGAGGTCCTCGGGGCCGTCGTCGCGCAGCGTCGCGATCGCCTCGGCGACCTCGAGCGCATTGCCGACCGCGCAGCCGAGCGGCTGGTCCATGTCCG
>PKWR01000059.1 GCA_003133285.1 Coriobacteriia bacterium | reverse complement strand
GTGTCGACGGCCGCGGCGGCGGTTCCCTGCCCGGACTTGCCGGTGGTGAGGACCTGGTTGTCCTTGCTGCCGTCGCGGTAGATCGTGACGCCTTTGGTGCCGAGGGTGTTGGCGAGGTCGTAGACCTCGCGCACGTCCTCGGGAGTGGCGCCGTTGCCGAAGTTGACCGTCTTGCTGACGGCGTTGTCCGTGTGCTTCTGGAACGCGGCCTGCATGCGCACGTGCCACACCGGCGCGATGTCGTGGGCCGTCGCGAACCAGCGGCGCAGGTCGTCCGGGACCTCGTCGATGTCACGGACCGAACCGTGGTCGGCGATCAGCGCCATCAGCTCACGGCTGTAGAACCCGCGCTTGATGGCCATGTCCTCGAACATCGGGTTGACCTCGATGAGGCGGTCGTTGTCCATGACCGTGCGAACGTAGCTCACTGCGAACAGCGGCTCGATGCCGCTCGAGCAGTTGGCGATGATCGACAGAGTGCCGGTCGGTGCGATGGTGGTGACCGTCGCGTTGCGGATCGGTCCGCCGTCCGGGTTGTCGTAGATCGACCCGGCGAAGTTCGGGAACGAGCCACGGGTCTCGGCGAGCTTGCGCGAGGCGGCCTTGCCCTCCGCGTCGATGAAGCCCATGACCTTCTCGCCCAGCGCCACGGCCTCGTCGGAGTCGTAGGCGATGCCCATCTTGATCAGCATGTCCGCCCAGCCCATGACGCCCAGGCCGATCTTGCGGTTGCCGTGCACCAGCTCCGTGATCTTGGGCAGCGGGTACTCGTTCACGTCGATGACGTCGTCGAGAAAGCGCACGCCGCGGTGCACGATGTCGGCCAGATGGTCCCAGTCGACCTCGGCGTGCCCGTCCTTCATCGTGACCATGCGCGACAGGTTGACCGACCCGAGGTTGCACGCCTCGTACGGCAGCAGAGGCTGCTCGCCGCAGGGGTTGGTCGACTCGATCTCGCCCAGCAGCGGAGTGGGGTTATCGCGGTTCATACGGTCGATGAAGATGATGCCGGGATCTCCGGTCGCCCACGCCATCCGGATGATGAGGTCGTAGACCTCGCGGGCGTCGAGCTCGCCCGCCGGCTTCGCGTCGCGCGGGTTGCGCAGCGCAAAGGTCGTGCCCTCGTCCACCGCACGCAGGAACTCCTCGGTCAGCGCCACCGAGATGTTGAAGTTGGCGAAGTCGCCGCCTTCCTTGCACTTGATGAACTGGAGGATGTCCGGATGGTCGACCCGCAGCACGCCCATGTTGGCGCCGCGACGCGTGCCGCCCTGCTTGACCGCCTCGGTCGCCTGGTTGAACACCTTCATGAACGAGACGGGGCCCGAGGACACTCCCTGGGTCGAGCGCACCATGTCGCCGGCCGGCCGCAGGCGCGAGAAGGAGAAGCCCGTGCCACCGCCCGACTTGTGGATGATGGCGGTGTCGCGCACCGCGCCGAAGATGGAGTCCATCGAGTCGGCGATCGGCAGCACGAAGCAGGCGGAGAGCTGCTGGAGCTCGCGGCCCGCGTTCATCAGCGTCGGGGAGTTCGGTAGGAACTCGAGCGAGGTCATGAGCTCGTAGTAGTCGCGCGCCGTCTCGGCCGTCGCGGCATCGTCGGCGCCGTAGAGCCGCTCCGCCTCGGCGATGTTCTCCGCGACGCGGACGAACATGTCCGAGGGCTTCTCTATGGGCTGCCCGTCATCGTCGCGCAGCAGATACCGCCTCTGCAGCACCTTGAGCGAATTCGGCGCGAGCGTCTCATCGATCACTCGCGAATAGGTCGTCTTGCCTGCTTTGGCCATGTCGAACCGAACCTCCCTGAGCCGTGAAGAGAACGCACCCCGCGTGGAGTACCACTCCGCGGCTGTCCCCCAGTGATGTACCGTCGCGCACAACATGTAGTGCCTGTTGATAGTAGAGCCCCACCATATAGCGTGTCAACGCGCCGATGCCGAGCGGCTTCAGAACAGCTCTGAACGGCGTTGGCAGCGCGACACGTGGCTCTTGACACACCACGAGCGTCCTGCGGAAAGGCCGCGGGACGCTCGTGGGTGTTGAGGGATCGAGAACGCCGGCCCGAAGGCCGCTCGCCGTGCGGTCCGGACTAGACCGCCTCGACTCGCTCGACCCCGGGAAGCTCGGACTTCAAGACGCGCTCGACGCCGTTGGCGAGCGTCAGCTGCGACATCGGGCAACCCCGGCAAGCGCCCTGGAGGGCCACCTTCACAACGCCGCCCTCGACCGCCACCAGCTCGACGTCGCCGCCGTCGGCCTGCAGGGCCGGCCGGATCTTGTCGAGAACCGCCTGTACTTCTTCATTCGTCATGTCTTCGTCCTTCGCGTCTCGGGACCGGGACACCGGACCCACCCACGGATGCTTGTCCGAGGGAGGATACCTAATCCCTACTGCTTTAGTCAAGTTAACTCGAGCCGACCGGTTCCCCGGCGCAGGCCCCGGGAGCCGGCAGGACTCGACTCCCCCGTCTCAAGAAACGACGGAAGCCGTCGGATGTGCTCAGCGACGTCCTACTCTCCCACGGCGGCTGCCGCAGTACCATCGGCGCTGGAGGGCTTAACTTCCGAGTTCGGAATGGGATCGGGTGTACCCCCTCCGCCATAGCCACTGAGCACATCCGACGGCTTCCATCACTTCGTGCGTGATATCGCTCGTCGGAACGATATGAGGTTGTCAAGAACATGCGTGTCCACAAGGCGCGTCCCGCGCCCTGAGAGCTGCATAGCGATTGAACGTGCCAAGAATAGATGATCAAGACCTCGGGCGATTAGTACGGCTCGGCTGAAGACATTGCTGCCCTTACACCTGCCGCCTATCAACCTCGTAGTCTACGAGGGCCCTTACCTGGTTAACCCAGTGGGAGATCTCATCTTGGGATGGGCTTCCCGCTTAGATGCTTTCAGCGGTTATCCCTCCCGAACGTAGCCAACCAGCCGTGCTCTTGGCAGAACAACTGGCACACCAGAGGTTCGTCCGTCCCGGTCCTCTCGTA
>PKWR01000167.1 GCA_003133285.1 Coriobacteriia bacterium | reverse complement strand
AGGCGAACCACGCCGACTTCGTGATCAGGGGCGAGGCCGAGGCCACGCTCGTCGAGCTCATGGCCGCCGCGAAGGGCGGCTCGCCTGAGGACGTCAAGGGCATCGCCTTCCTCAAGGACGGCGAGGTCGTCGCTGCTCCGATGCGGCAGCACATCGAGGACCTCGACACGCTCGAGGTCGCCTGGCACCTGCTCGACTGGGACGACTACCACTACAACATCGAGCCGTGGGGCCGTATGGCCTCGGTGCTCACCTCGCGCGGCTGCATGATGGGCTGCGCCTTCTGCAGCCAGCGNNGCATCTCGTCGATGAGTACAAGGTCGAGTTCATCACGCTCATCGACGCCTACCCCACCCACGACCGTGACCGCTGGGAGCAGATCCTCGACCTTCTCATCGAGGCCAAGCTCCCGGTGCACCTGCTGATCGAGACGCGCGTCGAGGACATCATCCGCGACGCGGACATCCTGCCGAAGTACCACGACGCCGGCATCATCCACGTCTACCTCGGCGCGGAGACGAGCACCGACGAGATGCTCAACAGCCTCAACAAGGGAACCACGATCGATCAGAACAAGCAGGCGGTGGACCTCCTCAAGGCGAACGACATCATGATCGAGGCGTCGTTCATGATCGGCTTCCCGAACGAGACGCAGGACTCCATCAGGGCGACGATCGCAGCGGCGGTGGCCCTGAACCCGGACATCGCGGTCTTCCCCGTCATCACCCCGATGCCGTTCACGCCGCTGTGGGACGAGATGCACGACCGCATCCGCGTCTGGGACTACTCGAAGTACAACCTCGTGGAGCCGATCATCGAGCCCTACGCGATGACGCTCGAGGAGGTCTCGCTGGCGCTGGGCCGCTGCTACATGACCTTCTACGCGGCCAAGATGAAGGAGATCATCGCGCTGCCGGACGGATTCAAGCGCCGCTACATGCTGTCCGCCATGAAGCAGATGATGAGGGACTACGGCGAGCACTTCGACTTCCTGGGACTGGGCATGGCGCGCATGGCGCAGGTCATGGGCCTCGGGGTGCCGAAGGAGATGGCGGAGGCGCTGAAGGCGCCGAACGCCCCCGCGGAGTAGCCGCGAACCCGATCCGGCACTGACTGAAGAGGGCGGGCGCTCAATGAGCGCCCGCCCTCTTCAGTCGCCCGCAGTGCGGACCCGCTGACCGTCAGCCGCGAGGCGCACCCGACTCGGCGCGCGCGATCTTCCCGATGCGTACCCACATGACCGCGCCGGCGATGACACCTGAGACCAGCAGGACGTGCTTGATGATCAGGTCCGGGATGAGGTTGTGCGCGCCGGCCGGGATGAACTCGGCCCAGCTGAAGAAGATCGTCCGCGGGATCCCGCCGATGATGATCCACGCGAGCGCACCCCAGGCGAACCTGGTCAGGGTGCCGTACGCGCGCGCCAGCGCTTGACGTTCGCCGGCTCCCCCGCTTTGGGCCTGGCGGCCCAGCACGTACAGGATCACGGCGCTCGACAGCAACACCGCGGTGGCCACATCGTGCAGGTAGTTGTTCAGGATGATCAGGATGCGCCAGTCGATGCTCATGTGACTCCCACACTCTCTTTGCCCGGGCCACGCGAGGCGGCGGCAGAACGAGACGGAACGGGAACGCTGCCCTCTAGAGGTCCTTGCCGAGCCCGCCGATGCCGGCGTGCGTCGTGTTGAACGCAAGCGGTATACCGATCAGCGCGAACAGCGCCAGCGGCATCGCCACGATCGCGAACCACGCAAGGCGCTCTCCATGCCACTTCAGCGTGAACCGCACGTGGAGGAAGACCGCGTAGATGAGCCAGACGATGAGACTCCACGTCTCGATCGGGTCCCAGGTCCAGTAGTTGCCCCACGCCTCGTTCGCCCAGATGGCGCCCGTGGCGATCATGATCGCCCAGAAGAAGAAGCCGACGAGGACGAACCGCACCATGAGGTTCTCCAGGACGTCTTGCGCGGGCAGCTTCTCGAAGCGTTTGGCCCACTTCCCGCTCGCCGAGCGCTGTCTGACCACGTAGACGACCGCACAACCGAACGACACCGCGAATGCGGCGAACGCCAGGTTCGCGAACGCGACGTGCACGAACAGCCAGTAACTCGCGAGCTTCGCGGTGATGGCTATCCCGCTCTTCGACGCGAGCATCGAGCCGCCGAGCAGCAGCACGGCGATCGGCATCACGGCGATCCCCGTGGCGCTCAACCGCGGATTGCGCCAGCCGACGATGACGAAGAACGCCACCACGCAGAGCACAAGCGCGTTTGCGACCTCGTAGAAGCCCAGGTAGGGTCCATGCCCCACTCTGGCCCATCGAATGCCGAGCGAGACCATCTGGAAGCCCAGACCCGCGGCGGACACGGCCAGCGCCCACTTGGTCAGCGTGTCTTTGGAGAAGGTCACTCCGAACGCATACATGGCCGTCGCAGCGGCGTAGAACGTCAAGGCGACCCACATCACAACGATCTCGAACGTCACGTGGTGCTCCCTTTCTCGACTCCGCTGAGCGCCCGGGTGAGCTCAGTCTCGATCTCGCTGCGGCTGCTCGCGGCGTTGCGCCACAGCCGCAATCTCACTGCAAGCTTCGCTCCATCCGGCGCCGTCATGACGGTCGCCGAGACGATCTGTTGCCGCGCGAAGGCCGCAACTCCCAACCCGATCATCGCTACGATCAGCCCCGCGTAGAGCGCCGGGATCGACGGATCGCTGACGACCTGCAGCCGCGCGTAGTATCCGAGGTCGATCAGACGCAGCCTGCTGCCCGTCGGCAGTGCAAGCTCCTCGCCCGGATGCAGCACCTGGTCCACGACAGGGGCGTCGTCGAGCGAGGTCACGAGCACCCGAGCCGCAGGCGTCGTGGGCAGTCTCCCGGCAAGACCGCCAGCAACGCGGTCGAGAGGCACCGAGACGTACACCCTCAACTCGGCGTTGCCTGCCGCATCACTGACCTTCAGGAAGCCCACGGGCGCGGTCCCGCTGTCCGCCTTCGCGTAGAAGTCCACGAACTGCACGGAGCGCCCGGCCTCTACGCCGCTCGTGTCGACCAAGGCAACGGTCGCGGTGAGCCCGTAGTCCGCGGGGTAGATCGTGAGCGATCCGACGTTCAGCGTGTTGTTCGGATAGACGCGCTGGGACTTGAGCACCTTGCCCTGCTCGTCGAGCACGGAGACTGTCGGAGTCGGCCCACGATCGACGCCCCCGGTCTTGAAGTGGAGGTCGAGCGCGTCGACGCGGA
>PKWR01000219.1 GCA_003133285.1 Coriobacteriia bacterium | reverse complement strand
CGTCGGGACTCATGCCCAGCAGGTCGACGATCTGCCGGCGCACCGTCTCGATGAGCGCCGCGTCGTCCATCTCCTCCAGCAGGTGCTGATTGGCCGGACCGCCGACGAAACCGCGGAGCAGCACGCGGTCGGCAGGCGCGCGGTCGGGCCACTTCGAGGAGGAGAGCGTCACGGCCAGCAGCGGCCGCTTCTCCACGATCGGGGAGAGGATACCGAACCACTTGAGGTCCGACGGGGCGTCCTCGGCGCGGAACGCCATGGGGACCGTGGCCGACGACGAGTACGGGATCGATGCGAGCAGCGCGCCGACCTCGGCATCGACGTCGCGCACGAGGTCCGCGGCCGCCCACCCCTCGGTGGCGACGATCACCGCGTCCGCTTCGAGCACCTCGCCCGTGGACAGGCTCACCCGCCATCCTTCGCCCGTGCGCTCGAGCCCCGTCGCCTGGACCCCGGTCATGATCCGGTCGCGGCCTACCGCGTCGGCCATGCCGTCCGTGAGCTCCTGCATCCCGCGATGGAAGGTATTGAAGAACGCCCAGGGCTTGGCGCCGGGCTTCGGCGGGTACTTCCTGCGCATCTCCTCGCGTTTCTTGCGTTCGTTGAGGAACCCGCGGATCACGGAGCCGAACTGCTGCTCCATCTCGAGGAAGTTCGGGAAGGTCGCCGCCAGCGACATCTCGCCCGGGTCGGACGCGTGGACACCACCGACGAGTGGCTCGGCGAGCCGGTCGAGCGATTCGCGGCCCATCCGGCGCACGACGAAGCTCTCGAGCGTCTCGTCGTGGTCTTGCGCGGTCTCACCCTCCGCCCAGCGGACCTTGCGGGGCAGGAAGAGGTCGAGCGCCATGCGGAACTTCGCCGGCCACGAGTAGAGTGACGTCGTGGCGAGCGGGACCAGCTTGGTCGGGGCGAACATCATGATCCCGTCGGGCATCTCGATGAGTCGCTTGCCCTTCACGATCAGCGTCTTCTTGTTCTCCTCGCGCGCCGGCACCATCTCGTCGGCGATCCCGACCATGCGGGCGATCCGCCCGATGGCGGGCTTGCCCGAGACGAAGGCGTCAGAGCCGCCGTCGACCACGTACTCGCCGCCTTCGGCGTCATGGACGATATCGGTGACGAGCTTGCCTCCGACGCGGTCGTCCTTCTCGAGCAGCACGCAGTCGACGTCGCTCCCGGCTGCGGCCGCACGGCGCACCTTGTACGCCGCCCCGAGCCCCGCGGCGCCGCCGCCGATGATGATGACCTTCTTCACGCGTTCGTCCCTCCGTATGGGCCCGCATCGGCGCACCGGCCGGCCCTGCTGCGTTCCGGCAGCGGACCCGCGGCGCCGCTGACCGCTAGTAGACGCGCTTCTCTTCCATGGCGTCCTCGGCAAGTGCGATGCCGAAGTCCCCGAGCACCTTCGTGACCGCACGCTCCCCGCTCTCGAGCGCGTTGGGCACACCCACGCCGCGGTAGGCGTTCCCTGCAAGCGCGAGCCCCACGACCCCGGCCTCGAGCCTCTCGATCTCATCGACCCTGTCGAGATGCCCCACCGTGTACTGAGGCATGCCGCCTTCCCAGCGGAAGAGTTTGGCGTAGCGGGGCCGCGCTGCGGGCTTCACCCCGACGAGCTCCACCATCTGGGTCCGGGCCAGCTCGATGAGATCGTCATCGCTCTTGAGCAGCACCGCCTGGTCGCGCGGGCCGCCGAGGAACCCGCGCACCAGCACGCGGCCCTCGGGCGCGCGATCGGGCCATTTCGAGGACATGAGCGACACACCGGTGAGGGAGCGCTTCTCGACCGCCGGCGTGAGGATGCCGTGCCAGTTCTTGTCGAACGGACAGTCGGCCTCGTCGAACGCCAGGATCACGGTCGCCGACGACGAGCAAGGTATCGTGGCCACGAGATCGGCGATCGCCGGCTCGGACTCCCTGACGAGCGCCTCGGTGGCCCACGCTTCCGCCGCAAGGATGACGGCGTCGGCAGCGAGGACCTCACCGGTCGACAGCGTCACGCTCCACCGGTCACCGTCGCGGCGCAGGGCCGTCGCCGCCACGCCGGTCCGGATCCGGTCCCGGCCCGCGGCGTCGGCCATGCGGTCGGTCACGAACTGAAGCCCGAGCTTGAAGGACGAGAAGAACGTCCGTGGCCTGGCGCCCGGCTTGGGCGGGTACTTCTGCTTCATCTCTTCGACCTTGCGGCGCTGCGCGAGGAACCCGCGCACCAGCGAGCCGTACTTCTGCTCCATGTCGAGCAGCATCGGATAGGTCGCAGCCACGGACATGTCCTTGGGGTCCGAGCCGTTCACGCCGCCGATGAGGGGCTCGGCGAGCCGGTCGAGGCACTCCCGGCCCATGCGCCTCACCACCAGGCTCTCGAGGCTCTCGTCGTGGTCGTGCGCCGTCTCGCCGGCGGCCCAGCGGACCTTGCGCGGGATGATCAGGTCGAGTGCCATGCGCAGCTTCGCCGGCCACGAGTAGAGCGTCGTGGTCGCCATCGGGACGATCTTGGTGGGCGCGAACATCATGATGCCGTCGGGCATCTCGACCAGGCGACCGTCCTTGACGATGAACGTCTTCTTGGACTCGTCGAGCGTGCCCGTCTCATCGTCGAAGATGCCGAGCAGGCGGGCCACGCGATGGACCGCCGTCTTGTCGGTCAGGAAGGCGTCCGACCCGCCGTCGGCGATGTAGGTCCCTCCGTCGGGGTCCTGCGCGATGTCGGTGAAGATCTTGCCGCCAAGGCGCTCGTCCTTCTCCACGAGCGTGAACGAGATGTCATGCCCGGCGTCCGCCGCCCGCCGGATCTTGTAGGCCGCGCCCAGCCCCGCGATGCCTCCACCCACGACGACGATGTGTCTCATGGCGTGGGCCACCCCCCTCTCACAGGAGCGGGCGCGCCGCGGAGGGCGCGCCCGCGATCGGTGCGTGCGGCGTTCAGAGCACCTTGCGGACCGCGCCCGCGAGCGCCTCGATGTACTTGGGGTCGGCGTTCGGCACGGCGACGCGCACGAACTCCTTCTCGGCGGACAGCACGCGGTCGGCGGCCTTCACGTCGAGGTCGTAGAGCGTCTCCATGTGGTCGACCGCGAACCCGACCGGACAGACGATGACGACCGCGAAACCGCCGGCGATCGCCGCGTCGATCACGTCGTCGAGGTCCGGTCCCAGCCACTCGCCACCGCGGCGTCCCTTGCTCTGGTACGCGAGCAGCCATGGCGCGGTCACGCCCGGACCGCCGAACGCTTCGATGCCCGGGAGCGCATGGAATCCGCTGGGGTCGCCGAGGCCCGCGCCGGCAGCCACCGCCGCCGCGCTCTCGCGCAGCTGATCGACGTAGGACGGATCGGCCTCGATGTCCGAGACGGGAAGGCTGTGCGCCGTGAAGATGATGATGCCCTTGTTCGCGAGGATGTCGGCCTCGTGGAGCGCCTCGTTGAGGTTGTCGGCGTAGAGCCCGATGAAGTCGTCCGATCGGTGGTAGGACGCCGACTCCATGAGCCGGACGCCCGGATGCGCGTCGAGCGCGGTCGTCACGGCTTCGAGGTACGCCCCGGTGGTCGCCGCGGCCTCGAAGGGTGACAGCGACGCGACCACGATCTGCCGCGCACCCGCGTCCACGAGCCGCGCGACCGCGCCCTCGATGGACGGCTCGGAGTGCAGCATCCCCACAGCGACGGGTATGCGCACGCTCTCGGTGGTGCGAAGGGACGCCATGGCGCCGCCCCACAGCCCCAGGGTGCCCCCGTCATCGTCGGTCACCTCGGCCAGCGAGATGCCGTTGAGCACGCGCTCGAGTTGTGCCGCGATCCGCTCGGCCATCGCGGGCAGCGGGGAGAACCCGCCGATGGTCAGATACTTGCGCTGCGCCTCCGTCAGCATCTGCTCGCTGGGCTCGGTGCCCATGATCGAGCACATGAACGGGGCGACCGAGTCGAGGCAGTCGGGACCGCCGAACGCCGTGAGCAGGACTCCTGTGCGGGCCATGTCGTCAGCTCCCTGAGCGGATACGACGGGAGTGCTCGTGGACGAAGCGCAGCATCGTCCGGGCCTTCTCCGGGTCGCTCGTCTTGTGGATGCCGTGGCCGAGGTTGAAGATGTGCCCCGGACGCGTCCCGAACTTCTCGAGGATGTCGACGACCATGCGTTCGATCTCTTCGTCGGGCGCGAAGAGCGCCACCGGGTCGATGTTGCCCTGGATGGCGAACCGCTCGTCGATCTGCTCGACCGCGAGGCCCATGTCCAGGCGCCAGTCGACGCCGATGACGTCGCCGCCGGCCTTCTGCACGAGGTCCATCATGGAGGTCGCGCCGTTGGCGAAGTGGATGACCGGGACGCCGCCCTTGACCACCTCGCGGCCGTGCGCGGTGACCGCGTCGATCACGCGCTTGGTGTGCGGCAGGACGCTCCGCTCGTAGTCACGCGGCGCGACGTAGCCGACCCAGCTGTCGAAGAGCTGGATGACTTGGGCGCCCGCGTCGATCTGCGCGTTGAGGTAGGCGATGGTGGTCGACCCGAACTTCTCGAGCAGCGAGTCCCATGCGGCGGGATCGCTCCACATGAGCGCCTTGCAGTTCTCGTAGTCGCGGGTGCCGTGTCCCTCGATGGCGTAGCTGGCGAGCGTGAAGGGAGCGCCGGCGAAGCCGATCAGCGGCACCTTGTGCTCGAGCTCGCGGCGCAGGATCTTGATCGTCTCCATGACGAAGCCCGTGTGCTCGTGGGGGTCGGCGATCCGCAGCTTCGCCACGTCGGCGGCCGTCCGGACCGGGTTGTGGATGACCGGCCCCTCGCCTTTCGCGAACTCGAGGTCCAATCCCATGCCCGGGAACGACACCAGGATGTCGGAGAACATGATCGCCGCGTCGACGCCGACGAGGTCGACCGGCTGCATGCTGACCTCGACGGCGAGCTCGGGCGTGCGGCACATCTCGAGGAAGCCGCGCTTCTCGCGAATGGCGCGGTACTCCGGCAGATAGCGCCCGGCCTGCCGCATCATCCACATGGGCGTGTACTCGGTGGGCTGGCGCCGGCAGGCGCGCAGGAACGTGTCGTCGTAGGGCATGCGCTGGGGGTCCTTCCGTGCTCGGGCCGGGGTGCTGTCGCGAGTGCCCAGTCTACCAGAGCCGCCGGCATTACCTGCCCGAAACGAAGCGGCCGCGCCCCGGAGGATCCGGGACGCGGCCGCTCTCGAATGCGGTGGTGCTACCGGGCCTGTGCGCCCTCGACGATGGTCTTCACGATCGAAGGGTCGGCCAGCGTCGAGATGTCGCCGAAGGCCTCCATCTCGCGATCACCGGCAGCGACCCTGCGCAGGATGCGGCGCATGATCTTGCCGCTGCGGGTCTTCGGCAGCTCCGGGACGATCTGGATGTAGTCCGGCTTGGCGATCGGACCGATCTCGTCGCGCACATGGCCGGCGAGGATGCTCTCCAGGTTCTTCGGGATCTCGACGCCCGTCTTGAGGATGACGTACGCGTAGATGCCCTCACCCTTGATCTCGTGCGGGAAGCCAACGACCGCGGCTTCCGCGACGAGCGGATGGCTGACGAGCGCCGACTCGACCTCGGCGGTGCCCATGCGGTGTCCGGAGACGTTGATGACGTCGTCGACGCGACCGAGCAGCCAGTAGAAGCCGTCCTGGTCGACGCGGGCGCCGTCACCGGTGAAGTACTTCCCGGGGAACGTGGTGAAGTAGACGTTCTTCATCAGGGTGTTGTCGGGATCGCCCCAGGTCCCGCGCATCATCCCCGGCCACGGCTTCTCGATGCACAGCCGGCCTCCGGAGTTGACCGGCGTCTCGCTCTGGTCCTCGTTCAGGACGACCGGCTTGATCCCGAAGAACGGGAACGTCGCTGAACCGGGCTTCATCGGCGTCCAACCGGGCTGGTTGGTGATCATGTGGCCGCCGGTCTCGGTCTGCCAGTAGGTGTCGACGATCGGGATGCGGCTGCCGCCGATCACCTCGTAGTACCAGCGCCACGCCTCGGGGTTGATCGGCTCACCGACCGTGCCGAGTACGCGCAGGCTGGTGAGGTCGAACTTCTTCGGCCAGTCGTCGCCGGACTTCATGATGGCGCGGATCGCCGTCGGCGCGGTGTAGAACTGGTTGACCCCGTGCTTCTCGATGATCTCCCAGAAGCGGCCCGGATGCGGGTAGTTCGGGACACCCTCGAACATCAGGGACGTGGCGCCGACGCACAGCGGACCGTACACGATGTAGGAGTGCCCGGTGACCCAGCCGATGTCGGCCGTGCACCAGAAGACGTCCTCGTCGTGATAGTCGAAGTCGTACTTGAACGTGATCGCCGAGTAGAGCAGGTAGCCGGCGGTCGTGTGCAGTACGCCCTTCGGCTTGCCCGTCGAACCCGACGTGTAGAGGATGAACAGCGGGTCCTCGGCGTCCATCCACTCGATCTCGCAGTGGTTGCGGATACCCTCGGCGCGGACCTCCTCGTGGTACCAGAAGTCGCGGCCCGGCTCCATGTCGACGCGCGCCCGAGCACGGGAGATGACGATGCAGGACTCGACGGTCGGGCACTCGTAGAGCGCCGAGTCGGAGTCAGCCTTCAGCGGGATGACGCGGCCGCCGCGGATGCCTTCGTCGGCGGTGATCAGCATCTTCGCGCCGCAGTCCTGGATACGGTCCCGAAGCGCCGCTGCGGAGAAGCCGCCGAAGACGACCGAGTGGATGGCGCCGATCCTGGCGCAGGCCAGCATGACGACCGGCAGCTCGGGGATCATCGGCAGGTAGATCGCCACGCGGTCACCCTTGCGGATGCCGTGCTTCTTCAGCACGTTGGCGAAGCGGCACACCTTGTAGTAGAGCGACTGGTACGTGTAGACCTTCGTGCGTCCTTCGTCGGACTCCCAGATGAGCGCGGCCTTGTTGCGACGCCATGTGGTGAGATGCCGGTCGACGCAGTTGTAGGCGACGTTCGTCTTGCCGCCCTTGAACCACTCGATCTTCGGCCTGTCGAAGTCGTACTCCAGGACGGAGTCCCACTTCTTCTCCCAGTGCAGGTACTCCTCGGCCTGCTCGGCCCAGAAGCCCTCGGGGTCCTCGATGGACCTCTTGTACATCGCCTCATACTCTTCGCGCGACTTGATGTACGCGCGGTCCCGCACGAACTCCGGCGGTTCGATCGTCAATCCATCCTGCTGCATCGACTCGATTGAGATTGAGTCAGCCACCGAAACATCGCCTCCCTCGATCGGATCGCCTCTTCGGCTCCTCGGCCTTCCTGGTTCGCGGGATGCGCGGGAGACACGTCCCCCGCCGCCACCTCGCCCGGCCGCAGTCCACATGATTCACGGCCGGCCCGCGCCCTGTCCCATCCGGCAAGGGCGGACGGCGCTCACGCGTCGGTCAACGGCAGCAAAAGCACATAACACCAGTTGCAAGCCGCGCGTCGGCGCGCTACAGTCCGTTGTGTTAACAGGTTTCCCTTCCCTCAGGTCCGTTCCCGGTTGAACCCGGAACGGCGAGACGGGCATTGACCGCAGTTGCGAAGGCCGGCACCCGAGCACAGGTCCGATGCCTAGCGGGATCGCAGGAGCGATACCGCCGAGACTCAGGGGTAATTGGGGAAGGAATGTGGGAAGCCCGGCCCGAAGGCCGGGCTTCTCCGTATTCGAAGGCGGTTTCGACGCGCGCCTCGACGCCGGGGCCCTTCGCTAGTCTCCCGGGATGAACCCGATCCCCCACCCGGTGCCCGTGTGGGTCGCGATCACGACACCCGTCTCCACCATGAACAGCTCGGTCACCTCGAAGGCGTCCGCGACCGCGTCGCGCAGGTACGCGGCCGTGTCCGGCGACAGCGCATGGGCGACCATGAAACGGCCCCTGGTCGCCCCGCCCATCTCCCGCCTCACGAACTCCAGCGTCTCCCGCATCGCGCCCTTGTGCCCGCGCGCGCGCGTCACGGGCTTGAACGCCCCGTCGCTATCGACCGTGAGCAGCACCTTGAGGTCGAGCAGTCCTCCGAGGAACGCCGAGACGGCCCCGATGCGGCCCCCGCGGGCGAGGTTGTCGAGCCTGTCGAGTCCCACGATGTGCCTGACGCGCGGACGAAGCCGAGCGGCGGCCTCCATGATCTCCGCCGGCCCCTCTCCCCGGGCCGCGGCACGCGCGGCGTCGATGACCTGCCAGCCGAGCGCGGTCGAGAGGTTGAGGCTGTCGAAGATGTGCACGCGGTCGCCGAAGCCCTCGGCGGCCTGGCGGGCGGCTTCGATCGTCCCTGACAGCCTGTTCGAGATGTGGACCGAGACCACGTGCGGGAAACGTCCGAGAAGCTCCCCATAGACACGCACGAAGTCCCCCACGGGCGGCTGGCTGGTCGTCGGCAGCGCCTTCGCCCTGCCCATGCGCTCGAAGAACTCCGCCTGCGTCAGTTCGCCGTCGTGAAAGCTCACGCCGTCCGGGAACGTCGTGATCAACGGAACGATCGTGATGCCTTCGGCTTCCGCCAGCTCGCCGGGGACGTCGGCCGTCGAATCGGTGACGACCGCTACCTGCTGTGCCACGCTCATGCGAGTCGCACCATGCCCTCGGACATGGCGGCGCCGCCGAGCAAGTGGACGTGCAGGTGCATAACGGTCTGACCTGCATCGGGCCCGGTGTTCACGATGAGTCGGTATCCGCTGTCGGCCACGCCGGTGGCCCGCGCAACGAGCGGCGCGGCCGCGCACAGTGCCGCATACACCTCGGCGGGGACATCGTCGTCCAGGCCGCTGTAGTGCGCGCGCGGGATGATCAGCACGTGGACGGGGGCCTGCGGATGGAGGTCCCGAAACGCCACGACGCGCTCGTCCTGCCAGACGATGCCGGCCGGGATCGTGCCGTTCGCGATCAAGCAGAAGATGCAGTCACTCACCGGGCAGCTCCTTCGTGTGATCTCGAGGCGGAGCCGCGGCTCCGTCCGGGTCCGGGTCGTGAAGTCGCTCTCGCTACGCGTCGTCCGACGCGTCGTCGGTCTCGAGTTCCCCCATCAGCATGGTCACGCGCTGCTCGGCCTCGGCCAACTGCGCTTGGCATGCGCGCAGCAGCGCGACCCCGCGCTCGTAGCGCGCGATGCTGTCCTCGAGCTCCAACTGGCCGCTCTCGAGCGCCGAGACGATCGCCTCAAGTTCGGCGAG
>PKWR01000005.1:2678-8925 GCA_003133285.1 Coriobacteriia bacterium | reverse complement strand
CGCGGCTGCGGTCGCTCCCGGCCCCGTCTGTGCCCTAGGTTGGACGGGTAGCCACCGGAAGTCGGGCATCCGTTGCCATGTTGACACCACCACCCGAACGAGCGGTCGGTCGATCACGATCTCACCGTTGATTCGAGCCACGTTTGCCCCCTTCAGAACCGGCAACGGTGCGAGCGCTCGGCGCGAGTCGGGTTGATGCGCTTCTTGAGCGCGCGCTCCCCCGCCTTAGCGCTGGCGTGCCGGACGACGAAAGACAAATGCCAGCAGTAATCCCGAGATCATCAAGGTAAGCCAGCCGATGGAGATGGCTGTGACCTCGAACCGATACTCAAGACCGAAGCCGAAGTACCACGACATTCCTACGAAGGCGGCGACCATCAGCGCGGAGGAGACCAGATACACCCACCGCGTGACCCGCTCGAGACGCAACGAGCCGAGCGAGAGAGCGAGAAACGCGAAAGACACGCCCATCACCAGGAAACCGAGCTCCTCGAGAGCGATGAAGACGCCGTGAGGGTTGTACTGGGAGAGGATGGCGAGCCCGTCCAACTCGCCTCGCAGAAGCGCTGGCTGCACGGTGCGCAGCTGGATGAAGTAGTCCATCGCGATGACGGTGAAGGAGACCGTCGAGAGGCACAGACCGATGGTGCCGAAGACCCTGCGACCGTCCACCGCGCGCTGGCGCACGCATGCGGCCAGCACGAGGAAGGCCAGCATCATCAGTAGTGCGAGGTACATCCACACGAAGTCGCGCGGCACGAATTGCGCCGCCGCGGCATAGGGATACGGAAGAGCGCTGCCGGGTGCGGCGAAGGGACCGGTCCGTGGTGGGGTCGTGGCGGCCACGCCGAAAGAAACGGCGGCCAAGAGGCCGGTCAGGATCGCCGCCCAGAAGCCAACGCGGTCCGTAAGGCTCGTACGGTCCGTCACCATCGATGGATCGTCCACTGCACTCCCCCCGCTGTGCCTAACGTTGGGCGCCTGAGCCGCAAGCGCTGCGTTCCCAATATGCGACAACCATGAACGAGTCGGCTTCAAGCGCTCGCTAGGACAGCGCGCGACGATACGATTCCAAACCGAACAGACCCCGAGCGAGATCCGCTGGGAACCTGAATCCGAGCGCGCCACTGGGCGAGTGGCAGAGTGAGACCGACATGGCCACGACGTCTACGTCAGACCGATCGCGCTGGCGGAACTTGAGCCACGAGGCGCCGTCGTTCAGCGTGCCGAGCAGCGAGCGGCTGTCGGTTGTGGCCAAGACCACATCGCGCGATGCCGTGACCTCGCGCTGGATCGCGTCAGCGGGGATGCCAAGCCGCGCCAGAACGACGGCCAAGGCGTCCGGGAAGTTGCGCGGAAGGTTCGCGACATCGCGACCCGGCATGACCACGGCAATCCGTGTCTCGGCGCTGACAAGCAAGATGAAGCGCTTCTGCGCGATGGCAAAGGGTTTGGCGTACCAATCACCGAGAAGCGTGGTCGACGCAGGCGGATCCGCGACCGGCGGACCGACGCGATCGAGGAGCTTGCGCGTACAGCGAAGCACGAGCACGGGCTTTGTCCTTCCGGCGTCGTCCCAACGTGTGGCGTGTGAGCGGCTGACCGCAGATGGCCCTTCTACAAGCGAAAGCGCAGTATGCGATGGGCTCTCTTCGCCATGCTGAACATCCCCATGGTCCTGAACAGGAACCGATCTCGAGATCCGAGCGAGGCTATGTCCTCAGAGTCGGTGAAGAACCACTCGTCGAGCATCTGGATCCCGGGGCTCCACTGCTCGATCTGCCGTGCGTCGTCGATCCCCCAATGGATGTGGGCCCCGGTCTTCTTGATGGACGGATGGCGGTTCGCGCCCTTGGCGGTCAAGCGGCTGTACGCGTCGAAGACGATCTCGCTGCCGGGCAGACGCCTCTGCAGATCGAGGAAGAGCCGCTTGACCTCCTCCTCGTGCAGGTACATGAGCAGCCCCTCAACAACGATGCAGGCCGGTCCGCTCGCATCCGCCACTCGATCCAGCCAACCGCGCTCGGTCACTGACGACGCGATCATGTGATAGTCGGCCGTCTCGTCGTAGAACTGCCGGCGCAATTCGATGACGTCCGGATAGTCGACGTCATACCACGCGCCTCTGTCGAACCCGACGCGAAGCACGCGGCTGTCCAGACCGCATCCCAAGTGCAGCACCACCGGGTCGTCGCTGCGCTGCAGGTAGTCGCACACGTAGGAATCGAGCTTCTTCGCTCGCATCGCGAGCGTGATGAGCGTCTGCCTCGGGATCCTCAGGTCCTCGAAGTCGTACTCGATGTGCCGGAGGATCTCCTCGGCTTTGGGATCGACGAGGATCGGGTGCGCTCGCTGACTCCCCGCCGCCTTGCTGAAGAGAGGGACGAGTAGGGTCTCCTTCTCCTCGGTCAGCCGGATCTTCTGCTTCTCCACGTTCTCCCCCTGCCCGCGCCCCGCTCTGATGGTGCTGACGTTGGGCGCTTCAGCGGCGGGCCGAGGCGCCTCTTTCATCGCCCAAGCATATCCGCCGCGCGCTGGAAACGCCTGTTAGCCATGCATGGGCCCCTTGGGATCTTCGGGGAGCTAGCGACCGTGCCACACGCCTACGATCCATACCGTCCCAGAAGTGATGCGATAGAAGAACCGATACGGCTCCACCAGCACCTCGCGGTGCGGAAGGTCCGGGAACTCAGGGAGCGGATGACCGGACTCGGGAAAGTCACGCAATTGCCGGAGCGCCGCCTGTGCGCGTTCCAGAACCGCCTGGGCGGCTGCGGGACTCTCAGCACGGATGCACGCGAGCGCGTCAAGAAGCTGCGCACGCGCCGCGGGTGTGAATAGGACCTTCACGCTAGTCCTCTGCCGCCAGGAACTCGCGCGCATCGGCCATTACTTGGTCGAGGTCGTAACCGATGCCGGCCTCGATGTCGGCCTCGCCGCGGGCCAGAAGGCGCAGGATCTCAATCTCGTGCTGTGTGCGCTCGTACGAACGAGCGCTCACAAGTACGGCGGAGGCGCGCCCTCGCTGCGTGATCACGACAGGCTCGTCAGACGCGGCGGCGCGCTTGATGACCCCGGCGGTGTCCTGCCTCAGGTCAGAGATAGGGATGATGCTGGGGAGCGATGACATTGAAAGCACCTCCTACGGTACAACCAATGATACCACAGATGGTGCCGTGGCCAACGTTTGATTATGCGGAAGACGACCAGCCCCACGCCGCGGGATACCGTGCCTCGCGCGGCATTCGACGCCTTTGTCGCGCAAGGCGCCCCGACCAAGGCCAGCGTCAATGTCTTCGCGCGAGGCCTGGGTGTCGCGCCGAGCATCGTCGTGGGCAGCCTGCAGCACGAGGGCATGAACGCTCAGCCGTCGATGAACGACCTCAAGACGCGCTTGGAGTGGGCACGCGACTGAACTACCGCGCCGCCCACTTCAACGCTTCGATCTCGTTCTTCTCCAGCGGTCTGACAGCCCCGACCGGCAGGTCCCCCAGCTGCACCGGGCCGAAGCCCACGCGCACGAGCCGCGTGACCGGGTGCCCGACGGCGCTCATCATGCGGCGCACCTGGCGCTTCTTGCCCTCGCTGATGCGCAGCTCGACGACCGCGCGGCCGCCCTCGCTCCCCCGCTCGCCGGTGCTCGACACCAGCGTCGCGCCCGCCGGCGCGGTCAGGCCGTCGTCGAGCTCCACGCCCTGACGCAGGTGCGCGAGCGTCGCCGGCGACGGCACGCCCTTCACCGTGGCCAGGTACGTCTTGGTCACGTGGTGCTTGGGGTGCAGCAGCAGCTGCGCGAGCTCGCCGTCGCTCATGAACAGCAGCAGGCCCTCGGAGATGTAGTCGAGCCGCCCGACGGGGAACAGCCCCGCGGGCGCGTCGGGCGGGAAGTACTCGGCGACGGTGTGGCGCCCCTGCGGGTCGCTCATCGTCGTCATGACCTCGATGGGCTTGTGGAACGCGAAGTACGACGGCTCGTCGGCCAGCTTCACGACCTTGCCGTCGACCGCGACCTCGTCCACCTGCGGGTCGACCTTCGCGCCCAGCTCGGTCACGACGACGCCGTTCACCGTCACGCGCTGCGCGGTCATGATGTCCTCGCTGCCGCGCCGCGACGCGACTCCCGCGCGCGCCAGGAACTTCTGGAGGCGCATCGGGAAGACGCGGCCGTCGGCGTCCTGGCCGTCAGTCGACGGTTGCGATGGATTCGTCGTCATCTTCGACCTCCGGACCTTCGATGGCGTTGAGACGCTCGCGGATCGCCGTCTCGGTGGCGGCGTCGGGCGCGAACTCCTCGAGCGGAGGCAGCTCTGCGAGGTCCTTGAGCCCGAACTTCTCCAGGAACGTGCGCGTGGTGCCGTAGATCACGGCGTTGCCCTGCGCGCGGTCACGCCCCGCCTCGCGCACGAGGCCCTTCTCCACAAGCGACGAGATGACCGCCTCGGAGTTGACGCCGCGCACGGCGTTGACGCCCTGGCGGGTGACGGGCTGGTGGTATGCGATGACGGCCAGCGCCTCGAGGGCGGCCTGCGACAGGCGCCGCGTGTCCCACGACAGCACCATCTTCTCGATGACGGGGTGGAACGCCGGGTGCGAGTACATGCGCCAACCGCCGGCGACCTCGCGCAGTTGGAAGCCGCGCTCGTCGCGCGCGTACTCCGCGGCCAGCGCTTCGAGCGCCGCGGTCACCTCGGCCTCGGGGATCTCGAGCAGCTTGGCGACTCTCGGCGCCGGCAGCGGCTCGTCGGTCACGAACAGCAGCGCCTCGAGGGTGCCGCGCAGGGTGTCACTCATCGTCCGTCCCACCTTCACACTCGCTGATCACGATGTCCCCGAAGAGCGCGTCCTGGCGAAGCGACAGGAACCCGCGCTTGTAGAGCTCGAGCACCGCAAGGAACGTCACGACCAGGATCTCGGTCGACGCTCCCGCGGCCACCAGTTCCGAGAAGCGCACTTCCTTGTGTCCTCGCACGCTGCGCCGCACGGTCTCCATGTGCAGCTCGATCGGCAGCGGCATCGACGCCACGTGCTCGGCCTGCAGCAGAAACACCTCGCGCCTGTGCACGATGTCCGCGCACAGAACCGACAGCCCCCGCAGTGTCACGCCCTCGAGGAAGTCGGGCATCAGCTTGAGGAACGGCTCCTCGATGCCCGCCGCGCGGGAGTGCATGCGGCCTTCGGACTCCAGCCGCATCGCGAGCTCGCCGGCCACGCTCTTGAACTGCTTGTAGACGAGCAGCCGCTCCACGAGCAGCGCCCGCGCCTCCTCCGGCGAGAGGTCCTCGAACTCGTCGAGGTCCATGTCACCTTCGCTCGGGATCAGCGCCGCGGACTTGATCTCGAGCAGCGTGGCCGCGACCAGCAGGAAGTCGCTCGCCACGTCCAGGTCGAGGTCCTGCATGCGCTCGATGTGCGCGCAGAACTCGTCCGCGATCTCGGCGATCGGGATGTCGCGGATGTCGAGCTTCTGTCGGCCCACCAGGTGCAGCAGCAGGTCGAACGGTCCCTCGAAGATGTCGGTCTTGACCTTGTAGGCGGCCATCCGCTGCTTTCCCGACCCTGCGGTCTAGGGTTCGATGTGCGTCAGGCGACGCACGTTGGTGATGACTTCGTCGGTGACCGGGCGCGCGCGCTCGGCGCCGGCCTTCAGCACTTCCCACGCGTAGCCCGGACGCGCGGCGAGCTCCTTGCGGCGCTTGCGGAACGGCGCGAGGTAGTCCGCCAGCTCCTGGGCCAGGGCCTTCTTGTGCGAAACGCAGCCGCACTCGGCGGTGCGGCAGCAGCCGTCCCACTCGGCGATCGCCTCAGGGGAGCCGATGAGCTTGTGGATCTGGTGCAGCGGGCAGATGTCGGGGTCGCCCGGGTCGGTCTTCAGCTTGCGCGCCGGGTCCGTGATCATCGACATGATCTTGACGCGGATCTCCTCGGGCTCGTCCGAGATGAAGATCGCGTTGCCGTAGGACTTCGACATCTTGCGCCCGTCGGTGCCCGGGACGCGCGCGCCGCTCTTGGCGATCAGCGCGGCCGGCTCGACGAGGTAGCCCGCGCCGTCGGCGCCGCCGCCGTAGACGTTGTTGAAGCGGCGCACGATCTCGCGCGTCAGCTCGACGTGCGGAAGCTGGTCCTCGCCCACCGGCACGAGGTCGGCGTTGACGATCGTGATGTCGGCGGCCTGCAGCAGCGGGTACTCGAAGAAGCCCACGTTGCCGAGGTCCTTGTCGGTGATCTGGTCGCGCTGCTCCTTGTAGGA
>PKWR01000005.1:0-2672 GCA_003133285.1 Coriobacteriia bacterium | reverse complement strand
GCCGCGATCCAGTCGAGCACCTGCTCCTCGGTGTAGCGGCGGATCTCGTGGGTGTCGGCCCACATGGTGGTCATCGCGTGCCAGTCGGCGACGAAGTAGAACGCGTCGTACTCCTCCTGGAGGGCGAGCATGTTCTGCAGATTGCCGAACCAGTGTCCGAGGTGGAGTTTGCCGGTCGGACGGTAGCCGGTGAGGATGCGCTTTCGGGCCATGCTGAGGCAGCCTTTCCAAGGACTCGGGTGTGCCTCAGCGATTCTACCGTACCCGATGAGGGAAACCTCTTAAGTGACACCTGTCCACGACGACCAGGGAGGTCCGCACCATGAACGCGATCGATCGCAGCACCATCCTCCGACTCTCGACGCACGGCCGCTGGCCGTCCGTTTCGATCTATCTGCCCGTCGACCACCTCGGGATCCGCACGGACGCCGACCGCATCCGACTGCGCAACCTGATCAAAGACGCGCACGAGCGTCTCGCGGTCGACGGGGAGCGCTCGGGCGACATCGACGTGCTGCTCGCGGGAGCGGTCGACGTGGCCGGCAACGAGCCGCTGTGGGGCGGCGGCCCCAACGGCCTCGCGATCTTCGCCGACGCCGACGGGACCGAGACGTTCTGGCTCGACGTCGATCCGCCCGAGATCATGGTGGTCGGAGACCGCTTCTACCTGCGCCCGCTCTACGGCGCGCTCATCGACGACACCCGCGTGTGGGCGCTGGCGATCGACTTGAACAAGACCCACCTCTTCCGTCTCGACCGGATGGGCATCGAGGAGGTCGCGCTGCCCGCCGGCACGCCGACCTCGATGGCCGAGGACATGCAGTACGACCTGCACGAGGAGTCGCTGCAGTACCACACGGTGCCGGGAGCCACGCCCGAGGGTGTCGCGCCCGGCTCGAACGCGGCCATGTTCCACGGCCACGGCGGCATCAAGGACGTCGACCACATGCAGCGGCAGCGCTTCATGCAGGAGCTCTCGCGCGGCGTCGTCGACGTGATCGGCGCCCAGACCGGCGACCCGCTCGTCCTGCTCGGCGCGGACTACCTCATGGTGGACTTCCGCTCGACAAGCGCCTATCCGAACATCGCGCACGAGCAGATCGCCGGCGCGACCGACTACCTCTCCCCCGCTGACGTGCACCGCTCGGTGCTCATGGCCATCGGACCCCGTCTGGAAGCGGGGCGGACCGCCGACCTCGAGGAGTACCGCGAGTTCGCGACCTCGTCGCGCGCCTCCGACGACGCCGCCGAGATCCTGGCTGCCGCGGCCTCCGGACGCGTGAAGACGCTGCTGATGGACGACTCCGCCGGTCCGTGGGGCTGGTTCGAGCGCACGACGTTCGACGTCACGCACCTGTGCCAGCTCGAGCCGCGGTACCTGCGCGACACGGCGGAGGCGCCGAGCAACCCCGACCTGTTCGACTGCGGATGGGACCTCATCGACCTCGCGGCCGCCGAGACGCTGAAGCACGGCGGCAAGGTGCGCGCGTACCGCGGGGAGGCGTCGCCGATCAAGGGCGCGGCGGCGGTCTTCCGCTACTGACGGCGGCTCGTGCTGCGCTGCCGGTGGGCTCCCCGCCCACCACCCGACCATCCGGCATGCTGAGGGCGCCCCACCGGGGGCGCCCTTCCACTTCCGAGCGTGGTGTGCGGGAGGCGCTAGACGCCGGTCAGCAGGTGCAGGATCGGGTAGACCGTGTGGTCGAAGTACCACCCGATGGGGTTCATGCCCGGAACGAGTTGCGGAAGGATGAAGACCAGCGCCAGCACGATGACGAATCCGTAGCGCTCCAGCTGGCTGTACGCGCGCAACGCGTTCCCCTTCAGGAAGTACTGGACCACGCGACTGCCGTCCAGCGGCGGGATCGGGATCAGGTTGAACAGTGCCAGCACGAGGTTGATCAGTGCGAAGAAGTAGAAGATGAAGAGCACGACGTCCGGTGCTTGGAACAGCATGCTGAGACGGAATGCGATCCCCGAGACGATCGCCAGCAGGATGTTGGTGACGGGTCCCGCCGCGCCCGTGAGCAGCATGCCCGTCTGATAGGTCGTGCGGGTCATGCGCCGTGGGTCGATCGGCACCGGCTTGGCGTAACCGAACGCGAACCTGCCGCCAGAGAGCAGCAGCATGACGGCGGGCATCAGGATCGTGCCCCACAGGTCGACGTGCGCGATCGGATTCAGCGTCAGCCGGCCGCGGTCGTGAGCAGTCGGGTCGCCCAGCAGGTACGCGACGTACCCGTGCGACACCTCGTGCAGGATGATGGCCGGGATGAAGAGCAGGATCTCCAGAACAACAGCGAGAGGGCTTGACTGCATGCGGCGACTTCCTCGTCTAGTGGCGCGGTATCAGTCCGGCGCGCTGCGCCAGCCTGCGGAGTTCATCGAGCTCGGCCTTTCGGCCTGCGACCGCACCGTCGAGACGGCGGGCCCGGATGCGGGACAGTATATCGGAGAAGGCCGCCGACGGCTCCGCGCCCATCGCGATCAGGTCGTCGCCCGAGACCTCGAGCCGCACGTGCGACAGCGACCCGGCGAACCGGTCGACACGCTCGCGCACGCGAGCCGGCCCGGCCGCGCGCACGTAGACGAGCACCTCGGGCGACAGCGGGTCGAGCAACGCGTGCACGCGCGAGTCGCGCAGCGGCCCGACGCGCTCGAGAGCGCGGAGC
>PKWR01000023.1:2916-8743 GCA_003133285.1 Coriobacteriia bacterium | reverse complement strand
GGCGCCGGCGATGACCCTGGCGACGAGGCGGGCGGCGATCAGAAGCCCCGGCGCGGTGATGGACAGCGGCCCGAGCGGGACCAGGACCGGTCCCGGGGTGATCCACGCGGTCGCCGATGCTGCGGAGATCAGCAGCGCGAACAGGCCGGCCGAGCTCCAGACCTTGGCCGAGAAGGACGCGACGGGCACTCCGGAGGCCGCCGCCAGCCCCATCGTGGCGACGACGAGGGCGACGAGCACGGGGAGCGAATGGACGAAGCTCGCGGTCACCGCGAAGACGAGGATGCTCGCGAGCTTGACGCGCGGGTCGAGCGCCTGCATGAGACCCGGGCCGCCGGCGAGTTCATCGTTCTCCAGCACCTCGGCCACCGCGTGCCCGATGGCGTCCGCGGTCCTCCGGGCGAGCGAGCGGGCGCCGCCCCGCCTGCGCCGGGGTGCGTCGCCGATGTGCGAGAGCGCGGGGATCACGCCGATGCCGCAGGCGGGTCGGTCGGCTCGGGTCCGCCGTCCTTGCGCGAGAGCAGCTTGCCGACGGCCCACGCCACGCCGACGACCAGCGCGGACCCGAGAACGGCGGCGACGAGGTAGCCGACGAGCGGGTTCGCGATGAAGGGCGGAGCGTAGGCCGGCATGGAGGCGGTCCAGAGGCTGCCGACCTTCCCGAGCCCGTTCGGGACGTAGCCGAGCGTCGACCGCAACTGAGCGGCACTCCACTCTCCCCACGCGGTTCCGGGGGCGAGCACCCCGATCGGCGTCAGCAGGATCAGGCCGGCGAGAGCGGTCCACAGCCAGCGCAGCGGCTTCGCGGCCGGCTTCATCTCGAGCAGGGCGGAGTCCTGTCGGGAGAGGACCGCGACGATGCCCATGGTCACCACGGCCTCGAGAGGCCCGAAGAACAGCAGATGCTCCAGGGCCATCGCGGGCACGGCGACCGAGAGGGGGTAGGGCGCGTACAGGGGCTGCCCGGACGCGGTGTGTGCGAGGAGCGGCTGCAGGCCGAACTCGACACCCGCGGCGATCGAGGCCGCCACGATCCCGACGTACGCACCGATCCCCGCGGCGGCGACCCGCCGCCCGTAGCCGGGCCGATCTCCCGCCACGAGCCGGTAGAGGTAGAAGCCCGTGAACGGCATGATCACGGCCATGTTGACGACGTTCGCGCCGATCGCCGTGATGCCGCCGTCGGCGAACACGAGCGCCTGGACGACGAGCGCGATCGAGACGGCGACGACGGCCGCCCACGGTCCGAGCAGGATGGCGATGAGCACCGCTCCGACGGCATGGCCCGTCGAGCCCCCGAGGACCGGCACGTTGAACATCATGATCACGAAGGAGAACGCCGCGGCCAGCGCCATCAGCGGCACCTGCCTGGCCTTCAGCGCCTTCTTGATCCTCCTCCCCGCGATCATCCAGATCGGAACGATCGCGGCGTCGAGGACGGCGTAGGTCTGCGGGCCGAGGTAGCCGTCAGGTATGTGCATCGTCCGCCCCGGGCCTAGAGGTGCCGGCCGGCGGTGGTCGACACGAGCTTGCCGTGCTTGACACCCTTGGTCCCGAGCAGGCCGTCGGCGATCGCCCGGACCTGCGCGCTCGTGCCCTTCACGACGATGACCTCCAGGCAGTTGTGAGCGTCGAGGTGCACGTGCATCGACGAGATGATGTGCTCGTGGTGCGCGTGCTGGAGGGAGTCGAGCTTGTCGGAGAGGTCGGAGGCATGGTGGTCGAAGACCATCGTGACCGTGCCGACGATGTCCTCCGAGGAGTCCTCCCACTCGGCGTCGACCAGGGCGTCACGCACGAGGTCGCGCACGGCCTCGGAGCGGTTCACGGCGGAGCCGCGGCGCGCGACGAGGTCGTCGAATCGGGCGAGAAGGTCCTCGTCCATCGCCACGCTGAACCGCGCGAGACTTCCCATTCGCCGCCCCCTCGCCATCGCCGGTAACACGAATGGGGAGAATGTAACACGCCCGGCGCTTCCGTCAAGGAAGGCCGGGCGTGAGATGTGCGGGTCGGGGCGAGGTGGTGGGCGCTAGACCAGTTCGACCGTGATGCCCGAGTCGTCCGGGGTTCCTTCGAGGGCGTTGATCGCGCTCTCGATGCGGCCACGGGCCTCGCCGAGGAGGACGTTGGCCTGCGCGAGGTCGGCGCTGGTCTCGGACTTCTTGCCGTGGTCCGCGAGGTGGTGCAACTGCTCGAGCCACTGCTGCGCGAGCGCGACGGCGTCGTCCACCTGCGCGATGGAGATCTTCAGTTGCGGGATGTTGACGCTGTTCTCACACACGGTGGTTCCTTTCGATGACAGCGCGGATGGGCGGGGGAGCGGAGACTAGGCGATCCAGGCGGAGAGCTCGTCGAGGAGCTTCTTCTTCGGCATCGCGCCCACGAGCTTCTTGGCGACCTCGCCGTTGACGAACACGAGGAGGGTCGGGATCGACATCACGTCGTAGCGCATCGCGGTCTCGGGATTGTCGTCGACGTTGAGCTTGCCAACGGTGATCTTGGCGCTGTGATCGGCTGCGAGCTCCTCGAGCAGCGGCTCCATCATCCGGCACGGGCCGCACCACGGCGCCCAGAAGTCCAGCACGTACGGCTTGGGACTGGCAATGACTTCGGCCTCGAACGTGCCGTCGGTCATGGTGACGATGTTCTCGCTCATCTGAGGTAACCCCTTTCGTCGCCGCGCGGATGCGCGGACACGCGGTCGATAGTACTACAGAGGGCACACACCGGAGTCCAGGTACCGCAGGGCCTCGAACGCCGCCGTGGCGCCCTGTCCTGCGGCGGTCACGACCTGCTTGAGCGGCGTGTTCGTGACGTCGCCCGCTGCGTAGAGGCCCGTATAGGAGGTACCCATCGAATTGTCGACCATCACCCAGCCGCCCTCCGCCAGGTCGGCGAGGCCCTTCACCAGGTCGCTGTTGGGATGCACACCGACGAACTCGAACACGCCCTGCACCTCGAGGGTCTCCGCGGGCTCACCGGTGGGCGTCTCGAGCACGAGGCCCGAGACCTTGCCCATGTGGCCGAGGACCTCGATCGGCGCGCGTCCCAGATGNNTCGCGCCGGTGCACCAGGTGGACCCGCTCCGCGAACTTCGTCAGGAACATGGCCTCCTCGAGCGCCGCGTCGCCGCCGCCGACGACCGCGACGGTCTTACCGCGGTAGAGGGCTCCGTCGCACGTCGCGCACCACGAGACGCCGCGCCCGGTGTACTCGGCCTCCCCGGCGATGCCGAGCTTGCGCGGCACGGCGCCGGTGGCGAGGATCACGGTGCGCGCGAGGAACGATTCGTCGTCCGCTTCGATGCGGAAGCCGCCGCTGTCGCTCGCGAGCTCCTCGACCTGGGCGAAGGTGCGGAACTGCGCGCCGAACTTCTCCGCGTGGGCATGCATCAGTTCGCCGAGGCGGGCCCCGTTGAGACCCTCGGGTATGCCGGGGTAGTTCTCGATCCAGTCGGTGGTGATGATCTGTCCGCCGGGCAGCGCGGTCTCGAACACGACCGTGTTCGCCCGGGCGCGGGCTCCGTAGAGGGCGGCCGTCAGGCCCGCCGGACCTCCGCCGATGATCGCGATGTCGATGATCTCGCTCACAACGCTGCTCCTTCCAGGCGCAGTGTGACCCCGGCCGTCTTCGCGTCCTTCTTGACCTGCTCGAGCAGGGTCTTGGCCCGGTCGAGTGTCGCGGAGGCGTTGGCGTCGCCGGTGGTCAGTTTGATGACGAGCTGCAACTGGTTCGCCGCGCCCTGATAGTCCTTCGGGGTCGAGCTCATGAGGAAGACCGCCAGGTTGAAGTTGGCGTTCACGTGCTCGGGATTGGCTGCGAGCACCTGCTTCACTTCCTTGATGGCAAGGTCGATGCGGCCGGACCTGAAGTAGTCGGTGGCCAGGTCCGTCCGTGCGTCGGCGTCCTGCGGCGTCTGCGCCAGGACGGCCTCCCAGTGCTTGATCGCGAACGGGAGGTAGGCGACGTTCTGCTGAGAGAGCGAATCGTAGACCGTTGCGAGCGCGGAGCGCGCTTCGACGTCCTTGGGGTCCGCCTGGAGCCGGTAGAGGTAGTTCAGCTCCTGCTGCTGCTCGACGGACAACTGCTCGACGAATTCCGACGGCACCGCGGCCAGGCCGGTCGCCTGTCGGCCGGTCGCGAACGGGCTGAACAGTGTCAGGTAGATGGCTGCGGCGAAGACGGCCACGGCCACGGCGAGGATGCCCAGAGCGGCGCGGTAGCGCTCGAACGGGCGCACGATGAACCGACGCATGAACCCGTCGTCGGTCTCGACGCGCTCGACGTCAAGGCCGAACCGCTGTGCTTTGAGCAGCATGTTGAGGTCGTTCGTGACGAGCGTGACCGCGCCGCCGGTCTCCTTCTGGAGGTGGATGGCGACGGCCAGGATGCGGTCGTCGGTGTTGCGTCCGGAGAGGCCGGCGGGCATCTCGCTGTCGCTGCCGAGTCCCGCGATGCGCAGGGTGCTGCCGCCCGCCACCTCGACACCGTCGTGGAGACTTCCGACCTCGGAGAGCTCGAAGAGTATCCGGCTGATCTGGCGTCCCTTGTAGCGCAGCTCGGGGTCGACCCGCGCGGTCTTCAGCTTGTCGATCTCCGACAGGACCATCTCGGGGATGACGATGTCGGCCTCGTGAAACGTGTTCACGACGTCGGGCTGCGACAGCAGTACGTTCGTATCGATGACGACGGTGCGCACGGTGCGCCCTTTCCGGGTGGCCTGCCTGCGTTCGCGGCGCCGCTCCGGCCTGCAGTCCCCAAGGAGCGGCGACCGGTGCGACGTCATAGAAGTATAGCCACCAGCCGACGTCCACCCGCTTGTCGGCGACGCCGCATGGGGCGGGCAGGGGAAAACGGGTACTGTGTCGAACGAAGAACCGACGTGCTGAACCGCACCCCCGAAGAGTCACGAGGCATCGATGTCCACCGTCGACGACACGAAGGACCCCATCTCCGAGGTCATGCCGCTGATACCGCTGCGCGACCTGGTGTTGTTCCCGAACCTCGTGGTGCCCCTCTTCGTGGGACGCGAGAAGTCCATCATCGCCCTCGAGGAGGCGATGCGCGGCGATCACCACGTCGCCCTGGTCGCGCAGCTGCTGCCCGACACGCAGGAGCCCGGGGCCGCCGATCTCCACGTCGTGGGCTGCGTCGGCACCGTGCTGCAGGAGCTGAAGCTGCCTGACGGCACGGCGAAGGCGCTCGTCGAGGGTGTCGCCCGCATGCGGATCATCGAATACGTGGCGACCGACCCGTACCTGCAGGTGCGGGTCGAGACCGTCGAGGAGGAGGCCACCTCCGACCTCGAGACGACGGCGCTGATGCGCGCACTGGTCGGCGACTTCGAGAAGGCCGCAGAGCTGGGCAAGCCGATCCCCCCGGAGGTCCTCATGGCCGCCGGGGCGATCGAGGAGCCGGGCCGCCTCGCGGACTTCGTAGCCTTCCACCTCAACCTGAGGTCGGAGGAGAAGCAGGTCGTGCTGGAAGCCATCGAACCCCGCGAGCGTCTCGACAAGGCGTCGCTCTTCCTCCACAAGGAACTGCAGATACTCGAGCTCGGCTCCAAGATCCAGAACCGCGTCAAGGAGTCGATGAGCGCATCGCAGCGCGAGTACTTCCTGCGCGAGCAGCTCAAGGCGATCCAGCAGGAGCTCGGCGCCTACGACGAGGTCCAGGCGGAGATGGATGAGTACCGCTCCAAGATCGCAGCCGCCGGCATGACCGAGGCGGTCGAGGAGAAGGCGCTCAAGGAGGTGGGGCGGCTCGAGAAGATGCCGTCGGCGGCCGCCGAGACCGGCGTCATCCGCACGTACCTCGACTGGCTCGT
>PKWR01000023.1:0-2907 GCA_003133285.1 Coriobacteriia bacterium | reverse complement strand
CGCATCCTCGAGTACCTCGCGGTCCACAAGCTCACCAACGCGCAGCGTGGTCCGATCCTGTGCTTCGTCGGACCTCCGGGCGTGGGCAAGACGTCGATCGGCAAGTCGATCGCCCGCTCGCTGGGCCGCAAGTTCATACGGATGTCGCTCGGCGGCGTCCGCGACGAGGCGGAGATCCGCGGGCATCGGCGCACCTACGTGGGAGCGTTGCCCGGCCGCATCATCCAGTCGATCAACACGGTCCACACGCGCAACCCGGTCTTCATGATGGACGAGATCGACAAGGTGGGCGTGGACTTCCGCGGCGACCCGACGTCGGCGCTGCTCGAGGTGCTCGATCCCGAGCAGAACTTCGCCTTCCAGGACCACTACCTCGAGGCGCCGTTCGATCTCTCCGACATCATGTTCATCACGACGGCGAACCTGCTGGACACTGTCCCGCCGGCGCTGCAGGACCGCATGGAGGTCATCCACTTCCCGGGCTACACGGAGGATGAGAAGCTGCACATCGCCGTGCAGTACCTCGTGCCGAAGCAGCTCAAGGAGCACGGGCTCACGCCGGGTCGGCTCGAGATCACCGACGACGCGATCAGCGAGATCGTGCGCCGCTACACGCGCGAGGCGGGCGTGCGCGGGCTCGAGCGTCAGGTGGCGTCGATCTGCCGCCAGATCGCGCGGAAGGTCGTCGAGGGTCACAAGGGCAAGAGCCGCGTGACCCAGCGCACCCTGCACCGCTACCTCGGACCGCCGCGGTTCAGCTTCGGCATCGCCGAGGACTCCGACGAGGTCGGCACCGCGACCGGGCTCGTATGGACCGAGGCGGGCGGCGACGTGGTCTTCATCGAGGCGACGACGATGCCCGGCAAGGGCGAGCTGATCCTGACCGGCCAGCTGGGCGACGTCATGCGCGAGTCGGCACAGGCTGCCGTCTCCTACATACGTGCTCACGCGGCCGAGCGGTCGATCGCCCCCGACTTCAACGAGAAGCTCGACCTGCACATCCACGTCCCTGCTGCGGCGACGCCCAAGGACGGGCCCTCCGCGGGCATCACCATGGCCACCGCGATGGCGTCGGCCCTCATGGGCTGTCCCGTCCGCCGGGACATCGCCATGACGGGCGAGATCACGTTGCGGGGACATGTGCTGCCGATCGGCGGGCTCAAGGAGAAGCTGCTGGCCGCCCACCGGGCCGGCATCAAGACGGTCCTGATCCCCAAGGAGAACGTGCGGGACCTCGAGCTGCTGCCCCCGCACGTGCGGGAGGAGATCGAGATCGTCCCCGTGCAGAGCATGGACGAGGTCCTCGAGCGCGCCCTGATCGACCCGTGCCGCCCGAAGGGACACAAGCGGGCGCGGTGAGACGCGGTACCCGAACATTCGTGCACTTCCGAGCGTTATCACTCGGGATCTGCGGGTATATGGGGCGGGTAGCAAGCGGTTCTTTGTGAGCTGTTGGCGTCCGCATAGCGCGTACAGGGAGGCGTCGATCCGTCGGTAGTCGTTTCGGTCACATTCATTGACCGACGGGGAGTCAATTGTGAGACCGGCCCACCATTGGGGGGTCGGCTCTTGTCGTTTTCAGGGCCCCTCGGCGGTCGAGAGACGCGAGGCGGCGCCTGCCGGGGAAACGACAGGAGGGGATCGTGATGGTACGCGCGGCATATCGGGGTGCGCTGTCCTTCCGGATCNNGTGGAAGAGACTCAAGCAGTCGCACCGCCGGCCGAACCGGCCGTCGCGGAGACACCGGCCGAGGAGCAAGCGCCGGCCGCCGTCGAGGCGGCACCTGCTGAGGCGCCCGCTGAGGCGCAGCCAGCCGAGGCGCCCGCCGAGGCGGTACCCGCTGATACATCGGTCGCGACCGACGCCGTCCCGGCCGAGTCCCCGGCTCCGAAAGCGGAGCCTAAACCTGAGGCTGAGGTACCGCAGACACCGGCACCGGACGCCGCAGCGCCGGCTGACACCAGCCCGGCCACCGCGGACACCGTGGCGCCGTTGGCACTCAAGCGGAAGATCGACCCTCTCGCGAAGTTCGGTCCGCTGGCGGGCGTGTTCGCTCCGTTGGCCACGGTCACTCCGGTGCTGGAGGGCTGGGACAAGCACGACACCCCGCACAAGTGGCTCGCGGGGGCCATCGGCCGCGGCGGTGACGCGGATCAGTACCTCCCCGGCCGCTATGTGTGGCTGCGTGTCGTCTTGGACAACCACTCCAACGCCACCACCTACACGGTCCCGGCGTTCAGCATGACGTTCAACGCCGACTACGACGGGGTCGACAACTGGAGCTTGTGGACAGGCACCAGCCTGCCGACGGGCGACGGCGACCCCGGCGGCACGACTCCCGTGACTGTCGGGCCCTCGGGTCAGACCTACAACCACACGCTCAACTCGGCATTGGTGGTACCCCCGGGAAAGTACGGTGCCGTCTACATGAGGGTGCACATCAGGAACCCGCTTCTGACGACCGGCCGCACTCCGTTCATGGCCACCTCGTCATTCACTTGGGGTGGCGCGTCGGTTTCGTCGAGCACCAGGATCTACTTCACCCTCGCCGGCGTCTCGCTCGTCAAATCCGTCACCAACCAGAACCCCTCCGGGTTCAACGCCGGCGACGTCGTCCACTACAAGCTGGAGATCGGCAACCCGGCGAGTTCTGAGGTCGCCATCACCGGCGCGACGCTCACGGACGTGTACAACGCGTCCCTGATGACCTATGCAGACTCCGCGAGCCTGGCGCCCGCGAGCCTGTCGTCGGGTCAGATCCACTGGAATCTGCCCTCCATCAGCAAGGGCACGACGTACACGATCACGTACTCGATGACCGTGAACTCGCCGCCGCCGAACGCGGCGAAGACCCCGGCCGACAACGTGGCAACGCTGGTCTGGACCATGGGCGCGTCGGATGACGC